>NZ_JBFBIV010000125.1:0-20333 GCF_040702025.1 Streptomyces sp. NPDC088194
ACCCGAGAGGCGTACTTCAACCTCTCCGCCATGGTCGCCGAGGACTTCGTACGGGCCCAGCAGGCACAGGGCCTGTGGACACAGGACGGCAGCAATCCGCCGCCGGTGCAGGCGCCGCCGATGCCGGGGCAGCCCGGCTACCAGGGCCAGCAGCCAGGCCAACCCGGCCAACCCGGCCAGCCCGGGCCGCAGCAGTACCCGCCACCGGGACCGTACGGCGGCCCGCAGGACGGGGGCGCGCAGCCGTACCCGGCCCCGGGACAGCCGGGCCAACCCGGTCAGCCCGGTCAGCCCGCCGGTCCGTACGGGCAGCCGGGGCAGCCCGGTCCTTACGGCGCCGCCCAGCCGATGCCGCCCGGCCAGGTCCCGCCGGGCCAGTACGGCGCGGCGCCGCAGGGCCCCCCGCAGCCGTACCCGCCGGCACAGCAGGGGCCGGGCCAGCCGGGGTTCCAGCCGGAGTCCTCCCAGCCGCAGGCCCCGCAGCCCCAGCAGGGCTGGCCGCAGCCGGGCCAGGACGGGCAACCGGGACAGCCGGGGCAACCGGCTCAGCCCGGACAGCCGCCGCAGTACGGATACCCGGCGCCGCCGCAACAGCACTGACGGCCCGCGCTCCGGGACACTCCGGGACGTCAGGGGACGTCAGGGCGGACGCGCGAACCGAGGGCCGCCGCCGTGGACCACCACGGCGGCGGCCCTGCCGTATTCCGGGCCCGCGCCGGTCCGGCCCCCGGTCGGCGTACGACACGGGTCGTACGCGCCGTCCGCCCGCAGGCGCACACGGCCGTCCGAAGGTCCGCCCGTGGGCCGTCGCCCGGCGGACCGTGGGAAACGACGATGGAAACAGCTCGCATCAGCGGGCGCCCAACCGCCGCACGGCGGCCCATCGTCCGAGGATGCCTTCGATGATCGAAGCCCATGCCCTGTCCAAGCGGTACGGCGAGCGTGTCGCCGTCGCCGATCTGAGTTTCACCGTGCGGCCGGGCGCGGTGACCGGCTTCCTCGGCCCGAACGGCGCGGGGAAGTCCACCACGATGCGGATGATCCTCGGGCTGGACTCGCCGACCTCGGGCCGGGTGACCGTCAACGGCAAGGCGTACGCCGACCATCCGGCACCGCTGCGCGAGGTGGGCGCGATGCTGGAGGCCCGCGCCATCCACACCGGCCGCAGCGCCTACCACCACCTGCTCGCCCTCGCCGTGACCACCGGCATCCCCCGCAGCCGGGTGGACGAGGTGCTCGACACCGTCGGTCTGAGCGCGGTGGCCCGCAAGCGCGTCGGCAGCTTCTCCCTGGGCATGGGCCAACGCCTCGGCATCGCCAGCGCGTTGCTCGGCGACCCGGCCACGCTCGTGCTGGACGAACCCGTCAACGGGCTCGACCCCGAGGGCGTGCTGTGGATTCGCACCCTCCTGAAGAACCTCGCCGCCGAGGGCCGTACGGTCCTGCTCTCCTCCCACCTGATGTCCGAGATGGCGCTCACCGCGGAGCACCTCATCGTCATCGGCCGCGGCCGCCTCATCGCGGACACCTCGGTGACGGAGTTCGTCGCGGGCGCGGGCGGCGGGTCGGTACGGGTCCGGTCGGACGAGGCCGAGCGGCTGCGCGGCCTGCTGGGCGGACCGGGCGTGTCAGTGGCCTCCGACACCCGGCAGGTGCTGGAGGTGTCCGG
Source organism: Streptomyces sp. NPDC088194 (assembly GCF_040702025.1). Classification (NCBI taxonomy): domain Bacteria; kingdom Bacillati; phylum Actinomycetota; class Actinomycetes; order Kitasatosporales; family Streptomycetaceae; genus Streptomyces; species Streptomyces sp. NPDC088194. Next base: position 1,670 of record NZ_JBFBIV010000125.1, read on the forward strand.
GCTGACCAGCGACCGGATCGGCCGGATCGCGGCCGACGCGGGCATCGCGCTGGCCGAACTCACCCCGCAGCAGGCCTCGTTGGAGGACGCGTTCATGGAGCTGACGAAGGACGCCGTGGAGTACCAGACTCCGCGGCACGAGACCGAGAGGCAGCCGGCATGAGTACGGGTACGGGCACGATCGCGGCCCCGGCGGGCCGGGGCGGGAGCGGCGAGGGGGCGGCCCTCGGACCTGACCGGTCCGGCGGCGGCACCGGCGTCACGCAGGCACGAGTGCTGTACTCGGAGTGGATCAAGCTCCGGACACTGCGGTCCACGTTCTGGACGCTGATCGGTGCGATGGTGGCGCTGATCGGCTTCGGGATGCTCTTCACGGCGATCACCGCGAGCCGCTGGCCGCACCTGGCGCCACACGAGCGGGCCACGTTCGACCCGGTGGCGACCAGCCTGCGCGGCTTCTTCCTCGCGCAGCTCGCGGTCGGCGTGCTCGGTGTGCTCACCGTCAGCGGCGAGTACTCGACCGGGATGATCCGCTCGTCGCTGTCGGCGGTGCCGCGCCGGCTGCCGGTGCTGTGGGCGAAGGCGGCGGTGTTCGCGGCGGTGGTGTGGGCGCTCATGACGGTGGCCGCGCTGGTGGCGTTCCTCGCCGGCCAGTCCCTGCTGACCTCCCGGCACGTCGGGGTGTCGCTCACCGATCCGGGCGTGCCGCGGGCGGTGCTGGGCACGGCCCTGTACCTGACGGTCGTCGGGCTGCTCGGGGTGGCGATCGGCGCGCTGATCCGCAACACGGCGGGCGGCATCGCCACCCTCTTCGGGGTGCTGATGATCCTCCCGGTGCTCGCCGAGGCGCTGCCGACCTCGTGGAGCGACCATGTCAGCCAGTGGCTGCCCAGTACGGCCGGGCAGTCGGTGTTCGCCATCCATCAGGAAAGTCACACGCTCGCCCCGTGGCCGGGTTTCGTGGTCTTCTGTGCGTACGCCGCCGCCGCGCTGGCCGGTGCGGCGGTCCTGCTGAAGCGCCGCGACGCGTAGGCCCGGCCTCCTCCGTGCCCGCTCCGCCGCAGTATCACCCCCGGAAGTCCCGTCCCCGGAGTGCCCGATGAGCCTGCCGACCGAATCGGTCCCGACGATCCGCCCGCCCGGCCGGCGACGGCTGCGCGGTGCGAAGCGGCTGACGGGTGCCGGACGCTCATCGGGTGCCGGACGCTCGTCGGGCACGGGACACGCGTCGGGTGCGGGACGCGTGTCCGGTGCGGGAGGCGTGTCCCGTGCGGTGCGGGCCGTCGCGGACCGGTTCGGGTGGGGTCCGGCGGGGCGGCGGAGACCGGCCGAACACCTGCCGGTGGACGCGCTGTTCGCGCTCGGGATGTTCCTGTTCTTCACCGCGCTCCAGCACGGCGTGCTGCGCCACGCCCCGGTACCGACGCTGCTCGTGCAGAGCGGACTGGTCGTACCGCTGGCGTGGCGGCGGCGGGCACCGATGGTCGTGTTCGGCGCGGTGGCCACGGTGGCGTTCGCGCAGTGGCTGGCCGGTGTGAAGACACCGGCGGACGGGGTACTGCTGGTCGCGCTCTACACGGTGGCCGCCCAGGTCGGCGGCCTGGCCCGCCTGCTGGCCGCGTTCGCGGTCCTGGAGTCGGGCATCGTGCTCGCCACCGTGCGGTGGTCGATGCACGACCGCGCGGTGGCGAGCTTCGTCTCGCTGTCGGCGATGGCCCTCGCGGCCTCGGTGATCGGTACCAACATGCGCTCCCGGCGGCAGCACATGGAGTTCCTCGAGGATCGCGCGGTGCGGCTGGAACGGGAGCGGGACCAGCGCGCCCAGCTCGCGGTGGCCGGCGAACGCGCCAGGATCGCCAGGGAGATGCACGACATCGTGACGCACAACCTGTCGGTGATGGTGGCCCTCGCGGACGGCGCCGCGTTCGCCATGGAGCGGTCACCGGACCGGGCCGCGGCAGCGATGCGGCAGACGTCGTCGACCGGCCGGCAGGCGATGACCGACATGCGTCGCTTCCTGGGAGTGCTGCGGGCCGACGAGCCGGACGCGCTGCGGCACCCGATGCCCGGGATCGCCCAACTCGAGGCGCTCGCCGAGCAGGTGCGGGCGGCGGGGCTGCCGACCCGGCTGGAGGTCGCGGGCGAGCCCGCCGTGGTGCCGGCCGCGGCGCAGCTGACCGCCTTCCGGCTGGTACAGGAGGCGTTGACGAACACCCTGAAGCACGCGCCCGCGGGTGCCCGGGCGGAGGTGCGGCTGTCCTGCGAGCCCCACGCGCTGGCGGTCAGCGTCATGGACGACGGCGCGGGCACGACGCCTCCCGTAACGCCGCCCGGCTCTTCCGACCCGCACGAACCGTATGGGCCACACGAACCGTACGGACCTGACCGGCCGGGCCGGTCGCCCCAGCCGGAATCGCCGTCCGCCCCCGCCCGGGCCGCCGGTCACGGCCTGGCCGGCATGCGCGAGCGGGCCGCGGCCTACGGCGGGCAACTGACCGCGGGCCCATGCCCCGGCGGCGGCTGGCAGGTCACGACGGTACTCGCGCTGGCCACACCCGAGGCGCTGTGAACGGGCCGGGCACAACAGGCGGCGCAGGCGGTACCGGCGACACCGGCCTGGGCGGCACCGGCGCAGGCGGCACCGGCGTGGGCACGGGCCACCCGGACAACAGCAGCGGCAACGGCAGCAGCGGGGATGCCACGGGTACGGCGTCGCCGCCGATCCGGGTGCTGCTCGTGGACGACGAGCCGCTGCTGCGGATGGCGTTCACGATGGTGCTCGACGCGCAGCCGGACATGACGCCGGTCGGCGAGGCGGGGGACGGCGCGCAGGCGGTACGCCAGGTACGGGCGCTGCGGCCGGACGTGGTGCTGATGGACGTACGGATGCCGGGCATGGACGGCATCGAGGCGACGACGCGGATCGTGGAGAGCTGCCCGCGGTCACGGGTGCTGATCCTCACCACCTTCGACCTGGACGCGTATGCCTTCGCCGGGCTCAAGGCGGGCGCCTCGGGCTTCCTGCTGAAGAACGCGCTGCCCGAGGAACTGCTCGCCGCGATCCGCGCGGTGGCCGCGGGCGACGCGGTGGTGGCGCCGCGGATCACCCGGCGGCTGCTGGAGCGCTTCGCCCACCAGCTGCCGTCGGCGGACGACCGCACCGGCCACCCGTCGGGCGACGACCGGCTGGCACGGCTGACCGCCCGCGAGCGCGAGGTCCTGGTCGAGGTCGGCCGCGGCCTGTCCAACACGGAGATCGCGGGCACCCTGCACCTGGCCGAGGCCACGGTCAAGACCCACCTGAGCCGCATCCTGGTCAAGCTCGAACTGCGCGACCGCGTGCAGGCCGTCGTCTACGCCTACGAGGCCCGCCTCGTCCGCCCGGCCTGACCGCTCCCCGGCGCCGGCTCCTACCCCGGCCGGTGGCCCCGGCCTCCGGGTCCCGCTCTCGGCCCCCGCCCTCGGCCCCGGCCCCGGCCCCCGGTCAGAAGCCCGTCGCACCGTCTATCCGCTCGCGCAGCAGGTCCGCGTGGCCGTTGTGCCGGGCGTATTCGGCGATGAGGTCGACCAGGATGAAGCGCAGCGACATCTCCTTGCCCGTCACCAGGGAACGGCAGGTCGCGTCGAGCGAGGGCGCGGCGGCCACGATCCGGCGGGCGTGCTCGCACTCGCCGCGCCAGAGCGCGAGCGCCTCGGCCACGTCGCCGTCGAGCCACTCGAAGTCCTGGTCGGGCGCGTCGTCGGAGTAGTGCAGCGTCGGCAGGTCCTCACCGGCGAAGTGCTGCCGGAACCACCAGCGCTCGACCCCGGCGAGGTGCCGGACCAGGCCGTGCAGGCTCAGCCCCGACGGCGGGACCGCCTTCTCGGACATCCGGTCGGCGGCGACGCCGGCGCACTTCAGCGCGAAGGTCTCCCGGTGCCAGTCCAGGAAGGCGGTCAGCGTCGCGCGCTCGCCACCCGTCCGGGGCAGCTCGGGTCGGCCGGTGCGCTCCGACGCCGACGCGAGCTGGATGTGCCGGGCGAGCGGCGTGTAGTCCTTCGCGGTCATACCCGAAGTCTCGCAGCGACCACTGACAGCCGGCAGGAGCGTCAACGCCTGCCGTGCCCCAGCCGGTTGCCGGCCGCGCTCCCACCGGTTGCCGGCCGTACTGCGACCGGTTGCCGGCCGCGCCGCCCTCAGGCGCGGGGCGGTTCCGCCGCTTCGACCAGTTCGCGGGCGCGCTTGACGTCGTCGGCCATGCGTTCCAGCAGCGCTTCGACGGTGTCGAACTTCTCCATGCCGCGCAGGTAGGCGAGGAAGTCGACGGCGACGTGCAGGCCGTAGAGGTCGAGCCCGACCCGGTCGATGGCGTACGCCTCCACGGTGCGCGCGGTGCCGTCGAAGGTGGGGTTGGTGCCGACCGAGATCGCGGCGGGCATCGGCTCGCCCTCGACGTGCAGCCAGCCCGCGTAGACGCCGTCGGCGGGGATCGCGGTGTGCGGGAGCGTCTCCACGTTGGCGGTGGGGAAGCCGAGTTCGCGGCCGCGCTGGGCGCCGCGCACCACCACGCCCTCCACCCGGTGCGGGCGGCCCAGCACCTCGGCGGCGCCCGCGACGTCGCCCTCGGCGATCAGCCGCCGGGTCAGCGAGGAGGAGAACGGCTCGCCGCCGCCGGCCGTACCGCGCACGAACAGGTCCACCACTTCGAGGTCGTAGTCGTACTTCAGGCCGAGCGCGGACAGGAAGTCCACGTCGCCGGCGGCCTTGTGGCCGAAGCGGAAGTTGGGCCCCTCCACGACGAGTTTGGCGTGGAGGCCGTCGACCAGCACCGTGCGGACGAACTCGCTCGGCGTCAGCTTGGAGAACTCGCTGGTGAACGGGAGGATCAGCAGCGCGTCCACGCCGAGTTCCGCGACGAGTTCGGCCCGGCGGTGGTGCGCGGACAGCAGCGGCGGGTGGCTGCCGGGGCGGACCACCTCGCTGGGGTGCGGGTCGAAGGTGACCACGACCGACGGCAGCCCCAGCTCGCGCGCCCGCTGCACCGCCCGCCCCATGATGAGCTGGTGGCCGCGGTGCACACCGTCGTACGACCCGATGGTGACGACGCTGCGGCCCCAGTCACCGGGAACGTCCTCCAAGCCCCGCCACCGCTGCACCTTGACGCTCCGCTTCTGCTGTTCGACTGCTGTCCGGCCGTGTCTTCGCTGTCTGCACGCTGGTTCGCGCGCTTGTCTTCGCCCTGCTCTTCGCGCTGTCTTCCGTCACCGCGTGCCCGCGGCCCACGCGGCACGCGCCCGCGCTACGGACAAGCCTGCCATGCCGCCGGGCGCCGCCTCACAGCGACGCCTTGATCCGGCGGGGCGCGTCGAGCAGCCGGCTGATCCCGCTGACCAGGGCGGGCGGCTGACGGCTGCCGTGCCGCCCCGCGTGCAGGACGTAGTAGACCTGCTCGACGGAGGGCGGGCCGACCGCCACCGTCCGCACCGCGGCCTGCTCCGCGGTGGCCTGCCCGGTACGCACCAGGTAGGCGGCGATCATCACACCGGTTCGGCCGACGCCCGCGCCGCAGTGCACGTAGACCGGTCCGTCGGACGCCTTCACGATCCGCAGGAAGTCGTCGACCTGCCGCTCGGTGGGGGTCTGGCCGTCGCGGACCGGCAACCGGACGGCGGTCAGCCCGGCCCGGGCGGGGAGCGCCACCTCCCGGGCGGACAGGTCCTCGGCGCGCAGGTCCACCACCGTGCGGATGCCGTCGGCGGCGAGTTCGCGGTAGCCGGCCGCGGTGGGCGCGGACCCGCGGTAGACCTTGCCGTCGACCTTGAGGAAGTGGTTGATCCCGGCGGGGGTGTGCCGGCCGCCGGACGCGTCCTGGCGGGCCCACGCGGTCAGCGCGAGCATGCCCCCGGCCGCGCCCGCCCACAGCACGCCGTAGCCGAGCAGGCAGCAGACCAGCACCTTGGCGGCGCGGCGGACCAGCACACGCCCGGACCAGACGACCGGGATCGCCGCGGCCGCCGGGACCGGCAGCGCGGGAGCGGCCGCGAGCGGTGGGCCCGACGACGGAGACGGGGGCGCCGACGACGGCGACGGCGAGGCGAAAGATGACAGGGAAGGCGAAGGAGGGGCCTGGGACAAGGCGCTGTTCACCACCTGGGTGGAAAACGGGGGACGGTGGCCGCCGTCCCTCCCCAGGGGCGACGCCGTACGAGCAGGCTACCCGCTGCCGGCCCGGGACGGCCGTGTCCGAGCCGGGCTGTGCCGGAGAAACCGTGCCGGAGAAACCGTGCCGGAGGGCTGTACCGGCGCGGGGCCGTGCCCAGGTGAGGAGGCGTCAGTGCGGGAGGGCGGCCTGGCCGTCACCCAGGATCTTCGCGGTGGCGCGGTTCGCGGTCGCGTCGGTCAGGCAGCCGCGCAGCCGCATCACGTCGTGCGGGCTCAGGGCCGGGCGGATCACGCCCGCGTAGACGCCGTCGGAGAGCACGCCCAGGCTCGCGTCGGGGCTCGGCGCGGAAGTGGAGCGCCGGCAGCCCTCCCACAGGTCGCGGGCGGCCAGTTCGCGGGCGGCGGCGCCGGAACTGCCATGCACCTTGACCTGGAAGACGACGGTGGTGGCCGCCGCGCTCGGCCGCGCCTCCTCCCGCGTCTCGGTGGCGTCGGCGAGCGCGTGGACGCCCCAGATCAGCAGGGCCACCGCGGCCACCGCGCCGACCACGGACAGCAGCACGCGCAGCCTGCGCGCGGGCGGCACCGCGGGCTGGTCCTCCAACTGCGGGACGGTGCCGTGCACTCCGCCCGCGGGCGCGGCCAGCGGCGCCAGCCGCCCGGCGAGGCGCCGCTCGGCCCCCGGCCGGGCGGTGGCGGCCGCGATCCGCTGGATCACCCAGGCCACGCCGGACAGCGCGGCACCGGTCACCATCAGGATCGGCACGAAGACGAACGTCCCCGTGCTGCCGTCGCCGCGCCCGGCGCCGTCCCGCTGGTCCGCGCCCAGCCAGCGGAAGGGGTGCGTGGCGGACTGCTCCCGGGAGTGCTCCAGCCGCCGCCTTATCTCCTCGGCACGGGCGTCCGAGTCGTTCAGCCGGCGCTCCAGCCGTCCCATCCGGCCGAGCAGGATCACGCACACCAGGAAGCCCTCCACGGCCAGCAGCAGCACCCCGCAGAGCACGGCGCGCTGCCACTCCCACCGGTAGAGGTAGACGACGAGGTAGATCGCGGCGGCGAGGGTGGACAGGCCGCCGAACAGGTAGCTGACGTACTTCATGCCGCCGCTCCCTCGCCCTTGCCCCGCGCGTCGCCGTCGGGACCGGTGGGCCCGGTGGGCCCGGTGGAGTCCGGCGGTGGGGCGGTCCGTGCGGCCACGGGAACGGGTTCGGCGGCCCGCTCGGCCGGCGGCTCGGATACGGCGAGGGGTTCGGGTACGGGTACGGGTACGGGATCAGCTACGGGTGCGGGTGCGGCCGGCCTGGCGTACGGCGCCTCGACCGTCCCCACCGCACCGGTCCCCCCGTCCACCGTGAGGACCGTGCCCGGGGTGAGGCGCTCGACGGCCCGCGGGACCCCCACGGCGGTCGGCACGTGATACTCGCGGGCCAGCACCGCCAGATGGGACAGCACGCTGCCGGTCTCGGCGACCAGCCCGGCGAGGCCGGGCAGCAGCGGCGCGAGCGCGGGGTCGAGCGTGCGGACCACCAGGACCGGGTGCGGCGGGCGCGGGCCCTCGCCGTCCCACGCCGTACCGGTGCCGTGGCCGCCGCCCGCGCCCTGACCGCCGCCGTCGGCACCGCGACCCCCGCCGCCGCGACCGATGCGCACCGCCTGCGGACTCCCGTCGGCGGCGATCCGGAAGGCCGCGGGCAAGGGCGCGGTCTCCGGCCGCGGCGAGCGCTCGGCGAGGCCGGTGGGGCGGGCGCCGCCGTCGGCCACGGCCATGAGCTCACGCCAGCGCAGCCGGGCGATCCGGCCCCGCTCTTCGGGCGCGCAGTGCGTGTCGATCCGGCTGCCGATCTCGCGCACCATCGACGTCTGCATCTCCTGCACCCACCGGATGCGCAGCCGCAGCCCCTCCCGTACGGACAGGAAACCGACGCCTCGCGGCACGCCGTTCCAGCCGACGTGCTCCGGCAGGTCGGGGCGCTTGCCGAGCGAGGGTGGCAGCAGCGTCAGCAACACCGGGTGCCGGCGGACCAGTTCGAGGTCGGAGCGGCCGCTCTCACGGCCCTCGGCGAGCACGGCGAGCGCCTCGCCCGCGGCGGTGCTCCCGGCATCGGTGTCCAGCAGCGCGCCGGCCAGCGACTCCTGCGCGTGCAGCGACGCGAGCACCGTACGGCCCCAGGCGACCGCGGTCAGCAGCTCGCCGCTGAGCATCTGCCGGGGCGCGGTGAAGTGGTGCAACTGGCGGTCGACGTCGGCCATCAGGTCGCGGGCGAGCAGCGGCAGCGCCGTACGCAACCGGCCGACCCGCCAGGCCGCGGCGGCCCGCCGGGCGCCGGGAGCGGGGTTGATGAAGTTCAGCACCGGGTGGGCGGCGGGCACCGCGCCGAGCAGCAGCAGGTCGGCGGCGGCCCGGCCGTCCACGGCGGTGGCGACCGGCAGCCTGCGCAACTTGCGGCGGGGCGCGGCGCCCGCGATGTCCAGGGCGAGGGTCAGGCCCTGGTTCATCGGGGCCAGCCACAGGTCCTCCTCCAGGGGTTGGAGGACACCCGGCAGCGTCTCGGCGACCGGTCCGGGGCCCAGCAGCCGCGCTCCCCTGGCCGGTCGGGCCGCCATCGCCGTGATCGGCCGGGCCTGGAAGAGCCACAGCCGCCCGCCGTCGTCGAAGCCGAACTCGACGTCCTGCGGGCCGCCGTAGACCTTCTCGGTACGGCGGGCCAGCCGGACGAGCTGGGCCAGCCGGCGGCGGCCGAGCGGACCGGTGCCGTGCGGTGCGGCCGGCTCGGTGTGCAACAGCCTTCCGCGGCGGGTGAGCTGGTAGCGCACGCCCTGGGTGCTGCCGTCCACGAGCCGGTCGGGGCCGCCGGTGACCGCGCTGACCAGGATGTGGTCGTACCTGCCCTCCACCGGGTCGGCACCGAACATCACGCCGCCGGCGGCCGCCCTGAGCATCGGCTGCACCAGCACCGCCATCCCGTGCAGCGGGTCGGCAGCGCCCGCGTCGCCGTCCGGCGCCGCCCGCAGCGCGGAGTCCAGCACCTGCCGGACCGCCCGCGTGAACGCCTCCCAGCCGCGTACGTCGAGCACCGAGTCGAACCGGCCCGCCATCGAGGAGTCCTCGGTGTCCTCGTGCGCGGAGGAGGAGCGGACCACCAGCGCGGCCGGGTCGTGAGGTCCCGGGCCGCCGCCGCCCGCCGTGGGCGCCGTGTCGATGGCTGCGCGGCCGGCGCTGCCCGTGCGGCGCGCACCGCCCGGGCCACCCGGGCCGCCCGTACGGTCCCCGCTCGCCTCGCTCGCCACCAGCAGTTCCCAGGCCGCCCGCAGCGCGTCGGTCCCCGCCGGGGCGCCCGGCGCCCGGTCGGCGGCGACCAGGACGAAGCCGGGCAGCACCGGCAGGCCCGCGGCGGCCGCCCGCGCGAGGTTCGCCGCCTTTGCCCCGGCCACGGACGGATCGGCGGCCACGACGCTGTCCAGCGGCGCCACCGCCAGCGCCATGGCGTCGATCCCGTCGTTCCCGTCGTTCCCGTCAATCCCCTCGATCCATATGCCCATTGCCAGCTCCTTCCGGCGGCCGCCACCCCCTTGGGGGTTGCTCCGGGAACCGGTCGCGGGTCGCGCGACCGCCCTCAACGGCCCCTACCCGTCAGGGCAACGCTTCTTCACCGCCCAGACCTTCCGCCGTCGCCGACGTGTCGCCTCCGGCGCCCTCCGACCGATCCGTTCCGGCCATCCCCACCGTCGGGACAGAGAACCCGGCGGCCGGCGCGGGTAGTTGGGCGCGCGAGGGCAACGGTGGACGCGGCGGCCGGGCGGGCTCAGGAGGCGACCAGGAGGTCATGGCGGGCGCTCGGGCCCAGCAGGGTGTCCCAGGTGGTGTCGGTCAGCCAGGTGCGCAGCAGGTGGGCGAAGGAGGGGTGCTCGGCGGCGAGGGCGACCACGGTGCGGTCGAAGCGGGCGGCGCCCTGGGGGGTGCGGGTGAGCAGCAGGGCGAGGCGGTGGACGAGGTCGCGGGTGAGCAGGGGGTGTTGCGTGGGGGCGGCGAGGGCCGCGGCGGAGAGGAGCGCGGCGAGCACGTCGGGGTCGCGCTCGGTCTCCAGGGCGGCGTCGAGCAGTTCGTGGCGCAGCGGCTGGGACAGGTGGGTGCCGGGGGTGGCGAAGACCGGCAGCAGGGCCGACCTGATCGGTGCGGGGTGGTCGCGCAGCAGGGCGGCGGTGAGGGTGCGCAGCAACGGCCTTGCGCCGGGGCCGTGTTCGAGCCGCAGGTCGAGGTAGCGGGCGACGTCGGGCGCGGCCTCCGGGTGCTGCTGGAGGTGGTCCTGGACGAGGACGGCGGCCCTGCGCGCGAGCACTGGTTCCCTGACGGCGGCGAGCGCGGCCAGCACCTCGGCCGCCCGCAACGCCGTACGACGCCCGGCCGCGGCGCCCGCCGAACCCTCCCCGACACCCTCGCACGCGCCCTCGCTCTCGCTCTCGCCACCGTCACCGCCCGCGGCGCGCAACCTCGTCCGAAACGCGTCGAGCACCATCTCGGGGTGCGTGTCCATCGCTTCGACCAGCGCGTCGGGCGCGAGGCCCGGATCGCCCGCGGCGAACCCGCGCAGCGCCGCCGGCAGATAGCGCACCCGGGTCGCGGGGTCGCGGACCAGCACTCCCAACGCCGCGCCGTGCAGACCGGTTTCGTCGGCCCGGGCGAGCAGCGCGAGCGCCGCGTACCGGAGCAGTTCGCGATCGGCGGGCCCGCGGGCGAAGCGCGCGACCCGGGCGCCGTACGTGGCGGCGGCGACCCGGCGGTCCGGGCGCGGGTCGTGCGCCCAGCGGTCGACGGCCCGGCAGATCGCTCCCGGATGGTCCTCGGCGAGCGCGACGAGCACCGCGTCGGCGCCGGGGTGCCCGGCGTCCACCAGCGCCTCGGTCAGCGCGTCGGGGGCGCGGCGGCTGTGGGTGTGCAGGAGCGCCTGCGCGGCGGAGGCGACGGTGAGGCGCCCGCCGACCGCGAACGGGTGCGCCGCCTGGAGCGGCCGGTCGTCGTCGAACCACCCGCACACCTCGGGCACCGCCTGCCCGCCCTGCTCGCGCACCAGATCCGACACCACGCCCAGGAAGCGGTCCTCCCGCCCGGCGCCGGGCGGGCCGTCCGCCGGGAGCAGCACCCTCAGCAGTTCCAGCCGGTCCGGCTCCGCCAGCGGCACCGCCCGCCAGAACCACGGCCCGAACTCGCCCAGAACGCCCAGGCGTTCGGGGACGAAACCGCCGGCCGCGATCGAGCGCACCACGATCCGCCCGGCCAGCGCGCGCAGTACGGGCAGCAGGGGCCCGGCGTCCTCCACCCGCAGCAGCGCCTCCCGCAGCAGGTGCGCGGCCCACCACTGGGCCTCGGTCCGGCGCCGGTCCGCGCCGGGCGCCACCGCGGGCACCAGCGACGCCCGCCCGGCCCCCCAGGGCTCCCCCGGCGCCGGCTCCGCCACCCGCGCGGGGACGAGCGCCCGGCCCCGCACGTTGGGCACCGTGTCCGCGTCCAGGTCCGTGCCTTCCGGCTCCGGTCCGGCCGGATGGCGGCCCCAGGCCGCAGTCGCGGCCGCGGTCGGCGGACCCACCGGCCGCACCGGCGGGCGAGCCGGTCCCGGCCACCCGGGCCGCCCGTCGTCCAGCACCTCGACCAGCGCCCCGAGATGCGCCGCGCGCGACTCCGGAGAGGCGAGCAGCAGCGCGCCCACCACCGGCCCGGCCCGGTGCCTCGGCACGGGCAGCGAGCGGGGGCGGCCGGAGGGGCCGACCGGCGGCGCGGGCGGCACCGGCGGCACCGGCACCGACCGGCCGTACGCCCCGCCGTACACCCCAACGCCGGCCCCCGAGCCGCCGCCGGCCCCGGCGGACCGCCCACCCGCCCGCGACGGGAGCCGCACGGGCGCGTCCCCGGGCACGAGCGGCGGCACGGGGTGCCCGGCGGACGGCGACCAGCGGTGCACCAGGGCGTTCAGGGCCGTCGCCAGGTCCAGGTGGAGGGACTGGACCCAGTCGCCGAACTCCTCGTGTGCGAAGCGGTATCCCGCCCCGGCCGGCACCAGCAGGCCCTCGGCGAGCACCGCGGACGCCCACCCCGTACGCCACGGGAACAGTTCCTCGAACGCCTCCCGGTCCAGCTCCCCCTGCCCCGGGCCCAGGCAGCGCCGGGCCGCTTCGTGGGCCTGCCCGGCCACCCGGGCGGCCAGCCGGCGCAGCCCCCGGCCGCGTACCGGCGGCGAGGTCGGTGTCGCGGCGCCCAGCCGCACCGCGATCCGCAGGCACGCCGCGTCCAGGTACGCGGCGAACACCTCCGCGCGGCTCGGCGCCGGCCCCTCCTCGGCGAGTTCGCCGAGCGCGGCCCGCACCTGGGACAGCAGCCGCAGCGTGAGCGGGTGCCCGGCGTCCCGGGGGCGCAGGGCGGCGTCGGGCAGGCCGTGCCGCTCGCGGGCCTCGGCCGCCTCCGTCCCGGCCAGGTCCCCCAGCCGCACGCAGGGCGGCAACGGCCGTACGGGCGCGCCGGGTTCGGCCTCCGCGCCCTCGCCCCCGCGCGCCCCCGGCACGTACAGCAGCTCGGCCGGCAGCATCGCGCCGGCCTGTTCCCAGAACTCGGGTCGGCACGCCACGACCAGCCGGGTCCGGCTGGTCCGCAGCCAGCCGGCGGTGGCGGCGGCCCACCCGGCGAGTTCGTGGGCGAGGACGGGCGGCATCTCCTCGGGTGCGTCGAGCAGGACGACCAGGGGGCGGCCGGCGGTGCGGGCGAGGACAGCGACGTCCTCGGTGGGATCGGCCATGCCGTACGCGAGCGAGGCGTGCTGCGGCTCGCCGGGGGCGTGGTCGGCCGCGCTGACCACCCGGGCGGCGGTGCGCAACGCGCGTTCCACGGCGTCCTTGACGCTGCCGTCGCCCGGGCGCAGCTCCGCGCCGCGCAGCCAGACCGTCGGGGCCGGGTGGGCGGCTTCGTGGCGGCGGGCGGCCAGCGCGGCGAGTTCGGTGCTGCGGCCGGTGCCGGGCTCGCCGACCAGGCCGAGGGCGAGCGGCGCGGCCTCGCCGCGGCGGCCGAGGAAGTCGTCGAGCGCGGCGGCGATCCGGGGTCTGGCCACCGGGTCGCGCCAGGGTTCCGGGGCGCTGCCGGCCGAGCCGACGCTGGTGGCGGCCAGGTGCAGGGCGCCCGCGAGGTTCAGGTGCGGGCCGTACGCCGGCACGGTCGCGGCGGCCCGGGCGACCAGTTCGGCCAGCGGAGGGGGCGAAGACGCGGCGTGCAGCGGCACCGCGAAGCCGCCGGCGCGGTGCCCGGCGTGCAGGGCGGTCACCACCACCGCGAGGACGGCGCCGGTTGCCGCGTCGACCACCGGGGTGCCGGACGCCTGCGGGCCCGCCTCGGCCAGGTCGGCGCCGTCGAGCGCCAACTCGTAGACGCCCTCGATCAGATGGAAGCGGTCGGTCGCGGTGTACGTGACCGCGGTGGTGCCCAGCACGGTCGCCGCGGCGGCCTGCGGCAGCCGCAGCACGGCCCGCCGCTCGGGGTGCCCGGGACCCGCGGGCGCGATCGGCAGGGGGCGTACGTCGAGGCCCTCGGTGGCGACCAGCGCGAGCCCGCACCCGGGCAGCGGGGTGACCGCCTCGGCCTCGACCAGGCACACCTGCTCGCCGGGGGCGTGCAGCACCAGTCGCGCGAGGCCGTCGACCGCCTCGTGGCTGGTGATCAGCGTGCCGTCGCGGTCGGCGAGGAAGCCGGTGCCGCGCGGCCGTCCGGCCAGGTCGCAGACCCGGATCAGCGCGCCCGCGCCACCGCCCGCGCCGCCCGCGCCGTCCTGCGCGCCGGTTCGTCCGCCGGCCTGTTCGCCGGCATGCCCGGCCCACCCGGCCCACGCCCGGGTCCTGCCACCACTGCGCACCGCTGCCATGACCGGCTCTCCCCCACTCCGCCCGCGCCCCCCTGCGCCCCGTTTCGTCCCGCTATCGACGGTAGGTGGCGGAAGATCCGGCGCCAAGATCGCCGGAAGAACGCGCCCCCCGTGCGACCCTCCGTTCACTCCGAGCGCCCGGCCATCCGGGTGATTTCGGGGGCTCGGGTGGACAAGGACAGCTCAGGGGGGTTGGAGGGGGTCGTGGGGCGGGGCCGCCAAGGGGACAGGCGGTCCCGTCGCACGGCAGGGCAGGCGTAGACGTAGGCGTACGGCGGGACCTCCCGCACGTGTCAGAGCCGGTGTACGGCGGGACCTCCCCGCGCCCGGCAGGGCAGGCGTACGCGAGACGTCGCCGTACCCGCCCGCACCCTGCCGGCTACTGCGCGAAGCCCGCCACGATCTTCGCGTGGCCCTGCTGCTCCTCGACCAGCGCGAGGAACCTGCCGTCGGGCCCGAAGGCCGCGTGGGTGCCCGCGCCGAGCGCCGGAGTACCGATCCTGACCCCGTTGCCGAGCAGCCGGGCCTGGTCGGCGTCGACGTCCCAGCGGGGGAAGGCGGCAGCCGCGGCCCGCTCGATCGGCAGTACCTCGAAGGACTCCTCCAGCTGCTCCAGCGTGCGCGCCCCCGTCAGGTCGTACGGCCCGACCCGGGTGCGGCGCAGCGCCGTGAGGTGGCCGCCGACACCGAGGCCGGCGCCCAGGTCGCGGGCGAGCGCGCGGATGTACGTGCCGGAGGAGCAGGTCACGGTGACGTCGAGGTCCAGCAGGCCGGGCGCGCCGTCGGGCACCCGCGTCTCCCGCACGGTGAAGGCGCTGACCGTCACCGGCCGGGCGGCCAGCTCGAACTCCTCGCCCTCGCGCACCCGGGTGTAGGACCGCACCCCGTTGACCTTGATGGCGCTGACCTTGGACGGCACCTGGAGGATCGCCCCGGTGAGCGCGGCGACCCCCGCGTCCACGGCGGCCCGGGTCACCTCGGCGGCGGACGCCTCGGACGTGACGTCGCCCTCGGCGTCGTCGGTGACCGTGGACTGGCCGAGCCGGATGGTGGCGGCGTACTCCTTCTCGGTGAGCGCGAGGTGGCCGAGCAGCCGGGTGGCGCGCTCCACGCCGATCACCAGCACACCGGTCGCCATCGGGTCGAGGGTGCCCGCGTGGCCGACCCGCCGGGTGCCGGCCAGCCGGCGCATCCGGGACACCACGCCGTGCGAGGTGAGCCCGCCGGGCTTGTCGACGACGACCAAGCCCGACGGGCCTTCCTTCCTGGGACTCATGCCTGGGTGCGACCGTCCTCGTCGCCGGCCGCGGCGGCCGGGCCGTCGTCGTCCGAGGCGGCTTCCGCGCCCTCGGTGCCGGCCTCGTCGTCGAGGTCGTCGTCCTCGGCCGGCTTGCGGTACGGGTCCGCCTCGCCGGCGTACTGGGCGTCGGTGGCGGTCTTGCGCACCTCTTCGTCGGCCGCGCGGGCCTTGGCCAGCAGGTCGTCGATGGTGCGGGCGTTGTCGGGCAGCGCGTCGGCGACGAACGCCAGGCTCGGGGTGAACCGCACCCCGGTCTGCCGGCCGACCTCGGAGCGCAGCACGCCCTTGGCGCTCTCCAGGGCGGCGGCGGAGGCGGCCCGCTCCTCGTCGTCCCCGTAGACCGTGTAGAAGACCGTCGCCTCCCGCAGGTCACCGGTGACCCGGGTGTCGGTGATCGTCACATACCCCAGCCGCGGGTCCTTGATCCGCCGCTGAAGGGTCTCCGCGACCACGACCCGGATGCGGTCCGCCAGCTTTCGCGCCCGCGCGGTGTCGGTCATCGTGTTCTTCTCTCTTCACTCGGTTGGTTCGGTCCGTCGTCCGGTCAGTCGTCGTCGCCGCCGTGGATACGCTGCCGTGTCGACAGCAGAGCCACCTCCGGGCGGGCGACCATCCAGCGCTCGCACCGGTCGAGTACGTCCTTGACGTGCCCGAGGTCGCCGGACACCGTCGCGATCCCTATCTCGGCCCTGCGGTAGAGGTCCTGGTCGCCGGTCTCGGCCACGCTCACCGCGAACTTGCGGTGCAGCTCGGCGACGATCGGGCGGATGACGGACCTCTTCTCCTTCAGCGACCGTACGTCACCGAGCAGCAGGTCGAAGCGGAGCGTTCCTACATACATGACTGTGAACGGTACAGGCGACGGCCGGGGCCGATCGACGGCTTTTCTGCCGTCGACCGGCCCCGGACCGGTGGTGCTGCCCGCCGTCGGCGAGCCGTGGGATCAGCCGCGCGGCTTCTCCCGCATCTCGTAGGTGGCGATGACGTCGTCGATCTTGATGTCGTTGTAGTTGCCGAGGTTGATACCGCCCTCGTAACCCTCACGAATCTCGGTGACGTCGTCCTTGAAGCGGCGCAGGCCCTCGATGTTGAGGTTCTCCGCGATGACCTTGCCGTCGCGCAGCAGGCGGGCCTTGGTGTTGCGCCGGACCTCGCCGGAGCGCACCAGCACACCGGCGATGTTGCCGAGCTTGGAGGAGCGGAAGACCTCGCGGATCTCGGCGGTGCCGAGCTCCACCTCCTCGTACTCGGGCTTGAGCATGCCCTTGAGCGCCGCCTCGATCTCCTCGATGGCCTGGTAGATCACCGAGTAGTAGCGGACGTCGACGCCTTCGCGTTCGGCCATCTGGGTGGCACGCCCGG
Source organism: Streptomyces sp. NPDC088194 (assembly GCF_040702025.1). Taxonomy (NCBI): domain Bacteria; kingdom Bacillati; phylum Actinomycetota; class Actinomycetes; order Kitasatosporales; family Streptomycetaceae; genus Streptomyces; species Streptomyces sp. NPDC088194. Next base: position 18,369 of record NZ_JBFBIV010000125.1, read on the forward strand.
CGGCGCGCACGTTGAAGCCGATGACGATGGCGTCGGAGCCGGTCGCCAGGTTGATGTCGGACTCGGTGACCGCACCCACGCCACGGTGCAGCACGCGGATGTCGACCTCCTCGCCGACGTCGAGCTGGAGCAGTGCCGATTCCAGCGCCTCGACCGAACCGGACGCGTCGCCCTTGATGATGAGGTTGAGTTCCTGCACCTCACCGGCCTTGAGCGCCTCGTCCAGGTTCTCCAGCGAGAACCTGCGGCCCTTGCGGGCGAACGCCGCGTTCCGCTCGCGGGCAGCACGCTTCTCGGCGATCTGCCGGGCGGTGCGGTCCTCGTCGACGACGAGGAAGTTGTCGCCCGCGCCGGGCACGTTGGTCAGACCGAGCACCAGCACCGGAGTCGACGGAGCCGCCTCCTCCACGCTGGCACCGCTGTCGTCGAGCAGGGCCCGGACCCGGCCGTACGCGTCGCCGACCACCATGGTGTCGCCGACCCGCAGGGTGCCGCGCTGGACCAGGACGGTCGCCACGGCGCCGCGGCCGCGGTCGAGGTGGGCCTCGATCGCGATGCCCTGCGCGTCCTGCTTCGGGTTGGCCCGCAGGTCGAGCGAGGCGTCCGCGGTCAGGACCACGGCCTCCAGCAGGCTGTCGATGTGCAGGCCCTGCTTGGCGGAGATGTCGACGAACATGGTGTCGCCGCCGTACTCCTCGGCGACCAGGCCGAACTCGGTGAGCTGACCGCGCACCTTCGTCGGGTCGGCGCCCTCGACGTCGATCTTGTTGACCGCGACCACGATCGGTACGTCCGCGGCCTTGGCGTGGTTGAGCGCCTCGATCGTCTGCGGCATCACACCGTCGTTCGCCGCGACCACGAGGATCGCGATGTCGGTGGACTTCGCACCACGGGCACGCATGGCGGTGAACGCCTCGTGACCAGGGGTGTCGATGAAGGTGATCGCGCGCTCTTCGCCGTTGACCTCGGTGGCGACCTGGTAGGCACCGATGTGCTGGGTGATGCCACCGGCCTCGCCCGCGACCACGTTGGTCTTGCGGATCGCGTCGAGCAGGCGGGTCTTACCGTGGTCGACGTGACCCATGACGGTCACCACCGGCGGACGGGAGACCAGGGCGTCCTCGCCGCCCTCGTCCTCGCCGAACTCGATGGAGAACGACTCGAGCAGCTCGCGGTCCTCCTCCTCCGGGCTGACGATCTCCAGCACGTAGTTCATCTCGCCGGCGAGCAGCTCCAGGGTGGAGTCGGACACCGACTGGGTGGCGGTGACCATCTCGCCGAGGTTCAACATCACCTGGACGAGCGACGCCGGGTTGGCGTTGATCTTCTCGGCGAAGTCGGTGAGCGAGGCACCGCGCGACAGGCGCACGGTCTGGCCGTTGCCGCGGGGCAGCAGCACGCCGCCCACGGACGGGGCCTGCATGGCCTCGTACTCCTGGCGCCGCTGACGCTTGCTCTTACGGCCTCGGGCCGGACGGCCACCGGGGCCGCGACCGAAGGCGCCCTGCGTTCCGCCACGGCCACCCGGGCCGCCCGGACGTCCGCCGAAGCCGCCGGGGCGCGGACCGAAGCCGCCACCGCCGCCGGGGGCACCGCCACCGGGACGGGGACCGCCGAAGCCGCCACCGCCGCCACCGGGACGACCGCCGCCACCGGGACCGGCCGGACGGCCGGCGAAGCCGCCGCCGCCACCGGGACGCCCACCGGGACCGCCGGAACGGCCACCGGGGCCGCCGCCGGGACGCCCACCGGGACCGCCGGGACGGCCGCCCGTGGAGGGCGCGGGGCGCTGCGGCATCATGCCCGGGTTCGGGCGCGGGCCCGAGGACTGCGGGCGGGGCATGCCGCCCGGGGACGGACGGGAGCCCGTGTACATCACCAGGACCCGTTCGCAGAACTCGCCCACGAGCGCGATGTCGTGGCTGACGAACAGGATCGCGGCGGAGGTGTCCCGCCGGATGTCGG
>NZ_JBFBIV010000126.1:0-20259 GCF_040702025.1 Streptomyces sp. NPDC088194
CGAGCACCCGCTCGACGTGGAGGCGTTCCTGGGCCGGTTCGACCTCGGCGCCGCCGAACGCGTCCGGCTCGGGCAGTACCGCAGGCTGCTGGCGCCTCTCCCCTACCACCCCATGCGGCGCCCATAGCGGGAGCGAGGACGGACCGGAGCGGGGGCGGAGGGGGCGGGGTTCGAGACGTTCGTATATTTGTGGCGCGAGGAGTACGGCAAAGTCACGAAAACCCCGCAGGCGCCGTAAATATGCAGTCTCGAACCCCGCCGCCGCAGCCCCAGCGACCGCACCAGGACCTACAGCAACCCCGAAGCGCCAAGGACCTACAGCAACCCCGAAGCCTTCCACAACGGCTTCGAAGCCCCCCGCAACAACCCGATCTCCTCGAAGAAGTCCATCAACCTCTTCGCCGAGTGCCGCATCATCTCCTGACGGTGCCCACTCTCCCGCACCGCCGCCACCGCCTCCGCCGGATCAAGCCCGACATTCGCATACACCTTCGGACTGATCAACGACCGCGCGATCACCCGCGCCGCCTCCGCCGACATCGCCCGCGTCAGCCCGACCTCCCACCGCGGCGCGGTCACCATCTGCCGCCGCAACTCCTCCCGCGCGTACCGGATATGCCGCGCCTCCTCCACCACATGAATCCGCGTCACACCCCGCACGAACGTCTGCACCCGCTCGTCCGGAAACGTCAACCGCTGCATCCAGTCCAGAATCTCCTCCGCCAGCAACGTCCCGGTGAACGACCCCGGCGTGGTCGAGAACGTCTTGAGCACCCGCCCGAGCGAATGATCCAACCTGCTCGGCCCGTACACCGGCGTCCCGAACTTCGTCACCGCCCGAGCGAACATCTTGGAGTGCCGGCACTCGTCCGCGATCTCGGTGAGCGCGTAGCGCACATGCGCACTCGTCGGATCGAGCGAATACGTGTGCCGGAGCAGCAGTTGCATGAGGATCGTCTCGAACCACACGCCCGACGCGCACAGCGACGACGCCTCGTGCCGGGACAGCGCCAACCGCTGCTCCTGCGGCATCCGCCGCCACAACGGGGTGTCGTAGAGCGAGACCAGCTCGGGCGGCCAGAACCAGGCGCCGTCCTCGAACGGCGCCTCCCAGTCCAGCTCGATGTCAGGGTCGAAGGAGTGCTTCGCCGAGGCCGACAGCAGCCGCTCCGCCGTCTTCTCCCGGTCGATGAGGGTCGCGTCCATGGTCAACCGGCCTCCGCCGCATGAGGGTTACCTGGGGTACGGTTCTTATGAGACTCTGTGTCAACAAGCCCGTCAAGCCCTCGCGCGGCAACGGTGGCGAGTCGGACCGCGCGGACCGGAGCAGACCGACCCGGACCGACCCGGACCGACCCGACCCGGATCGGCCGGGGCCGGTCCGGTCCGGTAGTCGCCGCGAGCGAGGGCGCGGACACCAGCAGCCGCCCGATCGGAGTGTGTCGATGTCGACGGAAGGTCTCTACACGCAGCCGCCCACCGAGTGGACCTGGCAGGTCCCGGCCCAGGGCGCCGCCCGCTTCTCGTGGGAGTACGACGACGGCCGCGACCGCCTGCTCGCCCTGTACCAGAAGGGCAAGGACAAGCAGTGGGACGCGGTGCGCCGGATCGACTGGGACCTGGAGGTCGATCCGTACGACCCGCTCGGCACGCCCGACGAGGCGATGACGCTGTACGGCACCCGGTACTGGGACGCGATGAGCGAGCGCGACCGCGGGCTGCTGCGGCAGCACTACACCTCCTGGCAGTTCAGCCAGTTCCTGCACGGCGAGCAGGGCGCGATGGTCTGCGCGGCGCGCATCGTGGAGTCGGTGCCCGACCTGGACGCGAAGTTCTACTCGGCCACCCAGACCATGGACGAGGCCCGGCACGCCGAGATCTACGGCCGGTTCCTGCACGAGAAGGTCGGGATGCTCTACCCGATCAACGACAACCTCCAGGCGCTGCTGGGCGACACCCTGCGCGACTCCCGCTGGGACATGCCGTACCTCGGCATGCAGGTGCTGATCGAGGGGCTGGCGCTGGCCGCGTTCGGGATGATCCGCGACACCACGGACAAGCCGCTGCCCAAGCAGATCCTCGCCTACGTGATGCAGGACGAGGCGCGGCACGTCGCGTTCGGCCGGATGGCGCTGCGGGACTACTACAAGCAGCTGTCCGACGCCGAACTGCGCGAGCGCGAGGAGTTCGTCATCGAGGGCTGCTACCTGATGCGGGACCGGCTGCGCGGCACCGAGGTGCTGGCGAACTTCGGCATCCCGCAGGCCGAGGCGGTCGAGATGACCGAGCAGTCGGAGTTCCTGCACCTGTTCCGGAAGCTGCTCTTCAGCCGGATCGTGCCGTGCGTGAAGGACATCGGGCTGTGGGGGCCGCGGCTCCAGAAGGCGTACGTGGACCTGGGCGTCTTCGACCTGGGCGACTCCAACCTGGACCTGCTGATGAGTCAGGACGAGGAGATCGCCGAGCAACTGGACGCGGAGCGGTTCGCGGCCGAGGAGGCCGCCCGGGTCGCCGAGGTGACGGACGCCATCGCCCAGGGCGGTGAACCGGCCGGGGCCGCGCCCCGGACATAGCGGCCCCCGTCATGATCACGGACGCGCTAATCGTATGTTTATGTGATGAATGCTGGTCCGAGATCATCGCGCCCCGGGCGCCGTGCCACCAGGCGCACCCCGCCCCACGTGCCGGGGGAGAGCCCGCAGCACGGCGAGGACCGGACGCCGCCGCCCGGCGCCCGGTCCGACCGGCGCCGCACCGCCCGCCGGGCCCGGGCCCGGCGGCGCCGGAACGCGGCGCTCGGCCTCGCCGGGCTGCTGGCCGCCGTCACCGGCACGCTGTACCTGGTGCACGGAACCGGTGGCGGGCAGGCCGCCGCGAGGCCCGGCACCGGGAGCGGTCCGTCCGGGGAGCCCGCCGCGGCCGGCCAGGGCACCTCCGCCGCACCCTCGGCGCGCGGCGGCAACCACACGGGTACCGGAACCGACGGCACCCTCACCCTCGCCTTCGCCGGCGACGTCCACTTCACCGGCCGCACCGCAGGCCGGCTCACCGTCGACCCCGCGCTCGGCCCGATGTCCGCGCAACTGGCCGCCGCCGACTTCTCGATGGTCAACCTGGAGTCCGCGATCACCACCCGCGGCACCCCGCAGGCGAAGATCTACCACTTCCGCACCAGCCCCGCCGCCCTCACCGCGCTGCACGACTCCGGCGTCGACGCGGTCACCATGGCCAACAACCACGCCGTGGACTACGGCCCGCTGGGCCTGGCCGACTCCGTGGCCGCCAAGCACGCCTCACCGATCCCGGTGATCGGCATCGGCGCGAACCAGGCCGAGGCGTACCGCCCGTACACCGAGACCGTGCACGGCGTGCGGCTGGCGGTGCTGGCCGCCAGCCAGGTCTACGACATCACCAACTCCGACTTCCGGGCCGGTCCCGCCACCCCCGGCATCGCCTCCGCGCTGGACCGGCCGCGACTTCTGGCCGCCGTCCGCGCCGCGAAGGCGCACGCCGACGTGGTGGTGGTCTACCTGCACTGGGGCATCGAGGGCGAGAGCTGCCCGGTCGCCGACCAGAAGTCGATCGCCGCCGACCTGTCCGCGGCCGGTGCCACCGCCGTGGTCGGCACCCATGCCCATGTGATGCTCGGCTCCGGCATGCTCGGCCCCACCTATGTCGCCTACGGCTTCGGCAACTTCCTCTGGTACGGCTCCTCGCCCTACCCGCACTCCGACGACACCGGCGTGACCACGATCACCGTCACCCGCGCCGGCAAGGTCACCGGGGCGCGCTTCACCCCCGGGACCGTCGGCGGTGACGGGGTGCCGCAGCCGCAGACCGGTGCGGCAGCCGCCGGGATCACCGACCGCTACGGGCAGTTGCGGCGCTGCTCCGGCCTCACCGCCCCGCCCGGCGGGTAGTGCGAGGTCACCGTCCCGGCGGCACCCGGTCCGTGGGTATTGGTCCGGGTTCTGTAACGGTGCCGGTGCTGCCGCTCGGGCGCGGAACCGTACGGTGGGTGACGGCATCTATCCGATCGCGGACCGGGCGGCGACCCGGTCGCGCCAAGGAGCCGAGCGAGACGGAAAGCGGGCGGGGTACACATGACGGCACGGGGACGGATACCGGAGCAGCCGCCGTACGAACCGGGCGGGAACGGGGCGGGCGGCTCCGACGGGAACAGCGGCCCCTACGGGAACGACGGCGGCTGGAACGGCGGACCCGAGTGGAACGGCGGCCCCGGCTGGAACAGCGGGCCGCCGCAGCGCTCGCGGGCGAAGTCCGCCCCGCAGGTGGTCGCGATCGCGCTGGCCGTCGCCGTCGTGGTGCTCGCCGCCGTCGTCACCGCGATCGTCGCGCCCGGTTCCGGCAAGCACTCCTCCGCCGCCGACGACCCGAAGGCCCCGCAGAACTCGGCGCACTCCGGCTCCGCCGGCACCGCGGGCACCGGCAAGACCGGCGGCGGCTCCGGCGGCAAGGGCGGCCACTCGACGGCTCCCGGCCACCACTACCCGCTCGTGCCCGACTCGATCGTGCACGCCGCCGAGACCCCCGGCAAAGCCGTCAACATCACCATCGACGACGGGCCCGACCCGTTCTGGACGCCGAAGGTGCTGGCCGTGCTGAAAAAGCACCACGTGCACGCCACCTTCTGCATGATCGGCCCGCAGGCCCGTGACAACCCCGCCACGGTCCGCGCGGTCGTCGCCGCCGGCCACCGGCTGTGCGACCACACCGTCCACCACGACGAGGGCATGGACAAGAAGCCGGTCGCCTACCAGGAGTCGGAGATCCTGGACGCGCTGAACATGATCGAGCAGGCGTCCGGCGGCGCCCGGGTGTACTACTACCGCGCCCCCGGCGGCGCCTTCACCCCGGCCAGCCGCGCCTTCGCCGCCCAGCACGGCCTGCGCCCGCTCGGCTGGAACATCGACACCAAGGACTACGAACGCAAGGGTGTCGGCACCATCGTCAGCACCGTCAAGTACGAGATCGGCAACGGCCCGACCATCCTCTTCCACGACGGTGGCGGCGACCGCTCGCAGACCGTGGCCGCGCTCGACCAGACCCTGACCTGGTTGCAGAGCCAGGGCTACGCGTTCAGCTTCCCGCAGGTGAACTGACCCCCGCCGCAGGCTCCTTGAGCACCGCCTCCATCACCGCGCGGGCGATCGGCGCCGCGTTGCCGCCGCCGGAGATGTCCGCCCGCACCGCGTCCGCGTCCTCCACCACCACCGCGACCGCCACCGCGGCCCGGCCGCTGCCGGGCGGTTTGGCGTAGGACAGGAACCAGGCGTACGGCGTACCGGCGTTGGCCAGGCCGTGCTGCGCGGTGCCGGTCTTCCCGCCGACCACCGCCCCCGGGATCGCCGCGTTGGTCCCGGTGCCGTCGGTGACCACCGCCTCCATCAACTGCTGTAGCGCCGCCGCCGTCCGAGTGCCGACCGCCTGGTGCAGGGTGTGCGGCCGGGTCTCGGACACGGTGGTCCCGGCGTGGTTGGTGACCCGGTCCACCAGGTAGGGCGCCATCAGCCGCCCGCCGTCGCCGACCGCGGCCGCCACCATGGCCATCTGGAGCGGCGTGGCGGTGGTGTCGTACTGCCCGATCGAGGAGAGCGCCACCTGGTCCGGACTCATCGTGGTGTCCACGTTGCTCTTCGCGACGCTCGGCGGGACGCGCAACTCGTTGTCGTTGAAGCCGAACAGCTCCGCCTGCGCCACCACGTCCTGGGCGCCCAGGTCCGCGCCGAGCTTCGCGAACACCGTGTTGCACGAGTAGCGGAAGGCGTCGTACACGCTGGCGTCGCGGCAGCCCGGGCCCTCGTTGGTCAGCGCGACATTCGTGCCGGGCAGCCGGTACGGGTCGGGCGAGTCGGTCGGCGCGCGCAGGTCGGTGACCTCGCCGCCGGCCAGCGCGGCCGCCGCCGTGACCACCTTGAACGTCGAACCGGGCGGGTAGGTCTGCCGGATCGCCCGGTCCAGCATCGGCTGTTCGGGGTCGGCGTTGAGCCGCTTCCAGGCCGCCGTCACCGAAGGGCCCGCACCCGACAGCAGACCCGGGTCGTAGGACGGCGAGGAGACCAGCGCGAGGATGCGCCCGGTGGCCGGGTCGAGTGCGGCCACCGCGCCCCTGCGCCCGGCCAGCCCGTCGTACGCGGCCTGCTGCGCGGCCGGGTCGATCGTGGTGTGCACGTCGCCGCCGCGCTGCCGGGCGCGGGTGATCTCCCGCCACAGCGGCTGCTCGTGCAGCGCGGGGGAGGTGCCGTCCAGCAGGCCGTTCTCGGTGCCCTCCAGCAGGGTGGCGCCGTAGGTCTGCGACGCGAAGCCGGTGACCGGCGCGTACAGCGGGCCGTCGGCGTAGGTGCGGATGTACCTCAACTGGCCGCTGGTGGACCGCGATCCGGTCACCGTGCGGGTGCCGGCGAGGATGTCGCCGCGCGGCCGGGCGTACAGCGCGATGTCGGCGCGCCGGTTGGCGGGGTTCGCGGCGTGGCCGCCGGCCTCGACGAGCTGCACCCGGGTGGCGTTGGCGAGCAGCGCGAGCAGCAGCAGGAAGCAGAAGGCGGCGGCGTGCCGCACGCAGCGGTTCACGCCGTGCTCCCCGTGCTTTCCGGGTTCCCCGTGCTCCCCGTGCTCCCCGGGGTTTCCGGATTCCTTGGCTTCGCGGGCGGCGGGGTGTCGGGGCCGGCCGTTCCGGCCGTTTCGGCTGTTCCCGTCGTTCCGGCCGGCGCGGGCTGTTCGGGCTCCGGGCGGCGGGCCCGGTCGCTGATCCGTACCAGCAGCGCCACGATCAGCCAGTTGGCCACCACCGACGAGCCGCCCTGCGCCAGGAACGGCATCGCCATGCCGGTCAGCGGGATCAGGTCCATCACCCCGCCGGTGACCACGAACACCTGGAGCGCCAGGATCGACGCCAGGCCCGCCGCCAGCAGCCGCCCGAACGGGTCGCGGGTGGCCAGCGCCGCCGCGAACCCCCGGGCCACCAGCAGCGCGTACAGCCCCAGCAGCGCGCACAGCCCGGCGAGCCCCAACTCCTCGCCCGCGGTGGCCAGCACGAAGTCCGACTTCGCGGCGAACCCCACCAGGTACGAGGAGCCCTGGCCGAGCCCGGTGCCCAGCGCCCCGCCGTTGCCGAAGGCGAACAGCGACTGGGCGAGCTGGCTCGGCCCCTGCCCGGCGGCGATCGACGCGAACGGGTGCAGCCAGTCCCGCACCCGCGCGTGCACGTGCGGTTCGGTCCCGCCCACGGCGGCCGCGCCGGCCGCCGCCAGCAGCAGCCCCACCGCCGTCCAGCCGGTCCGCCCGGTCGCCACGTACAGCATCACCACGAACAGGCCGAAGAAGAGCAGCGAGGTGCCCAGGTCGCGCTCCAGCACCAGGACGCCCACGCTCGCCAGCCACACCGCGATCACCGGCCCCAGTACCCGCCCGGTCGGCAACTGCAGCCGCCGCAGCCCCTTCAGCCGGCCCGCGACCGGCAACGGGCGCCCGGCGTACGCCAGCGCCGCGCGGTTCGCCGCCAGGTAGCCCGCGAAGAAGATCGCCAGCAGCACCTTCGCGAACTCGCCCGGCTGGATGGAGAACCCGGCCGCCCTGATCCAGATCCGCGCCCCGTTCACCGCGGGGAACGCGATCGGCATGACCAGCAGCGCCAGGGCCGCGGTCACGCTCACATACGTGTACCTCGCCAGCACCCGGTGGTCGCGCAGCGCCAGCACCGCGACCGCGAACAGGCCCACCCCCAGCGAGGACCACACCAGTTGGGCCGGCGCCGCCCGCGGGCCGAGCACCGGCTCCAGGTCCAGCCGGTAGACCAGCACCAGGCCCAGGCCGTTGAGCAGCACCGCGATCGGCAGCAGCAGCGGATCGGCGTACCGGGCCCGCGCCCGCACCGCCACATGGGCCAGCAGCGCGAGCCCGCCCAGCCCGCCGCCGTACGCCAGCGCGTCCTTGGGCACCGCGCCGCTGCGGGCCAGCCCCACCTCCGCGTAGCCGTAGACCGAGATGCCCACCGCCGCGACCAGCAGGCACAGCTCCACCCCGCGGCGGGCGGCTGGGCGCGGCCGCGCGGCGCCGCGCGGGGGCACCGGGCGCGGCGGCCCGGGCGGGGGAGGAGCGGTCGCCGACGTTGCGCTCATGGGCCGTCACGCTAGCAACCGGCGACCGCTATGTCCGTTAAGTCGGATGTCGCGCCCCGTGCCGCGCCCGCCCGGCGCCTGCCGCCTGACCCGCCCGGCGCCCGCCTGCCGCCGGCCCCCGCGTCCGCCCGGTGCCTGCCGCCTGACCCGCCCGGCGCCCGCCCTCCCGCTGTCGGTGCCCGGCCCTAGGGTGGCCGCCATGACCCCCGCAGACGCCCCCGACGCCCCCGACGACCTCGCCGACCTGCCCTACGCCGAGCTGCTGCGCCCGCACGCCGGTCCGCTGGAGGTCGAGGGCGACTACGACACCGTGCACTTCGACCGGATCGACTTCCCCGCCCGCAGCCGCGCCACCGGGTCCCGCTTCCTGGAATCGGCCGTCACCGACTGCTCCTTCGCCGAGACCGACCTGCGCGGCGCCCGGATGAACGACCTGTGGGCGTCCGGCAGCCGGCTCACCGGCGTCTCGCTCGCCGAGAGCAACTGGCTGGACTCCGCGCTGATCGGCTGCTCGCTGGCCGGGGTCGAGGCGTTCGGCTCGGTGCTGCGCCGGGTGGTCTTCCGCCGCTGCAAGCTCGACTCGGTGAACCTGCGCGCGGCCCGGCTGCACGACGTGGTCTTCGAGGACTGCGTGCTGCGCGACGTCGATCTCGGCGAGGCCCGGCTGGACGGGGTGGCCTTCCCCGGCAGCCGGTTGGAGCAGGCCCGCCTCGGCCGCGCCGAACTGAAGCGGACCGACCTGCGCGGCGCCGTCGGCATCGACCTCGCCGACGGGTACGAGAGCCTGCGCGGCGCGGTGATCAGTTCGGGGCAACTGCTGGACCTCGCACCCGCCCTGGCGCAGACTCTCGGCATCACCGTGAAGGACCGCTGACCGGCCGCAACAGGCGTCCCGGGACACCCGTTCCGCCACCCCTGGTGACAGCCTTGACAGGTGCTCTGTTGCGCGATCGCGCCATTGCGGATTCCGGCCGGTCGGCGGGCATTGTCCGGATCACCCGCTTCCTGGTTCGCTCTTCTTACCGCCCCCGGCGAGAAGGGAACGACTCAGTGCAGGAGATCGAGTTCCGGAGCGCACACCATCTGTGTGTCGAGACGGACCCGGCGCTGTGCGTGCCCTGCCAGGAGCGGCTGGATCGGCAACTCGCCTTGCTTCCCCGGGTATACGGCGAGTTGGAGGTCGCGCTCGTACCGGCGCCGGACTCCGGCGACCGAGAGACCGGCACTGCCCGGCCCGGCATCCCCCTGAACGGGCCGGCTGTCGAGGCGCGCGCCGCTGTACGAGGCACTCTCGCCTCCTGGGCCGATCTGATTGTCGAGGGCCGGACCGTTCGCCTCCCCCTGCGGACGGTACCGGCCCTCGCCGCATTCCTGCGTCGGCATCTGGGTTGGCTGGCCGTACACCCGGCCGCCGACGACGCCGCCACGGACATAGACGCGGTACTCCGCGAAGCCCTGCGGATACTGCGCTTCCCCAGCTTCCCCGCCGTGCCCACCGGCATCGGCGCCTGCTGAACCCCCAGCCCGAGACTTCCTGCGGAGCCGTCCCCCCATCACCGCGGCCCCCCACACGCAGGAAGCGCTGTACGGCCCGTGAACCATCTCGGGCCGTACAGCGCGGGGGCTGCGGGAGACGATCGGAGCTCTAGGCCGGCGGGTACCAGATGGTGGGAGTGAACACCCGCTGGCCGGTGCCGCTGTCGGAGTCGCTCGACGTGAGGGTCGCGGACTGGACCGCGGCGGTGTGCGGGGTGCTGACGGCTGGCGGAGTCACGGGGGGAGCACCGGCGGCGACGGCGACACCGGTGCCGCCGATGGAGCCGAGTGCGAGCGCCAATGCAGCGACGGCGGGCGCGTGGGCCCTGAGCCATTTACGCGACATCGGATTCCTTAGCAGTCAAGGCCGGGGGTAGCCTGAAGTGGTTCCTGAGCTCAAATGCGCATGAGCCTGCTCCAGGATGCCAATGCCGCCAAGTGGAGCACCACGTTCCGATGGTGCGAAAGTACGCCATGGCGCGTACGCGCACATTCAGATGAGGTCATTGGTAGCCGCAAGTACACCGGCCTGGAATCGGCTCTCCGCATCAAGATAGCGCATCACCTCTGACACCAGGCGACTCACTGTGCGCAGGGATACCCCCAGTTTCCTTGCGATGCGCTCATCGGTCAGGCCGTTCGCGAGCAGGCGCAGGGTGGTGCGGTGCTGCTCGGTCAGTTCGTGCTCGTCGTCCGGGTTGGTCGACGTCTTGGCCGTGTGTGGCACGGCGCGCAGCCAGCAGTCCTCGTACACGGCCAGGTAGGAGCGGACCAGGACCGGCCCGCGGATGACCACCGCGGGGCCGTCCGGGTCGGAGGGTTCGGCCCGGGTGAGCGCGGTGTGTTCGTCGGCCACCAGAAGGTCGAACGGCACCTGGGGAATGAGCCGGACTTCCGCGCCGAGCGCCGCCAGATCACTCAGGTATTTCCGTTGCCGGGGGCCGGAATTCACGCTCTGGCCGTAAAGGGCGCGTACCCGGATGTTCTTCTCGATGAACGCCCGGTCGGAATCGAGCGAGCTCTCCAGGAATTCCGGTGGGGGCAGCGGACCCGGATGCATGGAAGAGACGACTTCCGAAACCGTCGCGCCGAAATCACGGACGAACTCCCGGCGGCGGGCCGGCCCGCTGAGCACCTCCACCTCGACGTCGGCGGGCTCCCTGGTCACCATGGGGCGGTACCGCTCCATCAGCGTCTCGGCCGCCTTGACCACGGCGGTCAGCTCGTCACGCTGCGCGAGGAGGGTCTCGCGCTGCCTGGCCAGCAGCCCCATGAGCGCCGTGTCGGGCTCGACGGAGTCCGTCTTGCCCGGCCGCCAGCTCGGCCGCACCAGCCCGAGGTCGTCCAGCTCGCGCCAGCCGGCCGCGGCCTCCTCGTCGGCCAGGCCCAGGCTCGCGTTGACCGTCTCGCGCTCGCAAGAGCCGTTGGCCAGCAGCGCCCGGTATATCGCGAGTCCGATACCGGCCGCGTCCGCGTCCCCACGTCGTGCCACACCGGCCACGTCCGCTCCCCCTCACTTCACACCCTGTGTTGCCCCGGCGGGCTCGCGCGGTTGCCGAGTCGACGCCCGTAGCGACTTTAGCAATGGATACGTCAGGTGCCAGAGGCGCTGCTTCGGCCTTCCTTTGTCGGCCGACGGCGCACCACCCCATAATCGATCACACGACCGCCGAACGCCACCTTTCCGATGGACGGCAGAAAGAGGTTCCCGATGGCAGAGCCGGGCCTTTCCGACGGCCCCCTTCCGGCGCGGAGCCGGTCGGCGGGACGGCCGGTGCCCGTGGTGCTCGTCGGCGCGGGGAAGGTCGCGCACGCCGCGCATCTGCGGGAGGTGCGGGACCTGCCGGGGGAGCTGCGGCTGGCCGCCGTCGTGGAGACCGACCCGCGGCACGTCGACGCGCTGCGGCACTCCGGGTTCGGCGGGGTCCCGGTGTGCGGGTCGGCCGAGGAGGCGGTGCGGGCCGGGGCGCGGGGCGCGCTGGTGTGCACGCCGTGGTGGACGCACCGCGAGGTGGTCGCGGAGTGCCTGGCCGCCGGGCTGCCGGTGCTGTGCGAGAAGCCGGTGAGCCTGGACCCGGCGGAGATCGACGAGCTGGCCGCGGCCGAGCGGCGCACCGGACTGCCGGTCGCGGCCGGCTACATGAAGCGGCACGACCCGGTGGTGCGGCTCTTCGTCGACCACTGCCGCGACCGCCTCGACCAAGCCCGCCGCTTCACCGTGGACATCCACGACCCGAACGCGCCGCACCAGGTCGCGCACCTGGTGCCGTACGACCCGCCGCCCTTCGGCCCGCAGCCGCCGCCGGCCCGGGAGGCGCTGGCCCGCGCGCTCGGCCCGGGGTCCACCGGCGCGCAGCGGGAGGCGTACGCCCGGGGGCTCGGCGGATCGCTGATCCACCAGGTGAACCTGGTGCACGCGGCGCTGGCCGGCAGCGGCCGGGAGCTGTACGGATCTCTGCTGCACGCCGATCTGTGGGCCGGGGGCGCCGGCGTGAGCTGCCGTTGGCGCCCCGACGACGCGCTGCTGGTCGACATGACCCATCAACGGCTGCCCAAGCACCGCCGCTATCGGGAGGTGCTGGAGTTCACCGCGGAGGACGGCGTGGCCACCCTCACGCTGCCCTCGCCGTGGGCGCGCGACGAAGCGGCCACGCTCACCGTCGAGAGCTGGGACGCCGGGCGCGGGCTGGCCGAGCGCCGCGTCCACACCGCGGAGCCCGGGCACACCGGGTTCCGGCGGCAGCTCATGGCCTGGGCGCGGCAGCTGAGCGGGGAGGGGGACACCGCGCTGCCCGGTCTGGCGGATGTGCGCCAGGACGCCCGGGCGGTGCGTGAGGCGGCCCTGCGGCTGAGCTGACCTGAGGCGGGGTGCGCGGCGGCCCTTGTGGCCGGGCTGACCTGAGGCGGCGCGTGAGGCGATCCCTTGGCCGGGCTGCCCCGAGGCGGGGTGCGAGGCGATCCCGTGGCCGGGCTGCCCCGAGGCGGGGTGCGAGGCGATCCCGTGGCCGGGCTGCCCCGGGGGGCGCGTGGAGATCCGGGTTCGGGGTACCCGCCGGGTCAGGAGCTCCTTCACACGGAGGTGACGGCACATGCTGATCCTGGGACTTCTGCTCCTCGCCTGCACCGCGGCGTTCGTCGGACTCGCGATCGCGGACAACATCTCGGGCGGCCCGCACTACGACGTGAGCATCCTCGGTCACCACATCGCGTCCTTGAACGGGCTCGCGATCTTCTGCGCCGGACTCGCGCTGGCCCTGATCTTCGGCCTCGGCTGCATGATGGCGATGACCGGTGGGCTGCTGCACCGCCGCAAGGCGCGCAGGAACCGTGCCATCCGGCGTGACGCGGCCGCCACCGCCCGCGAACGGGACACGCTGGCGGCGCGGGTCGGCGACGAGGACGCGGCGGCGGGCGCGCCCGCCGGGGCCGGGACGGCCGCGGCCGGCACCGGCGAGGGCTCGCACCGGGTCGACGCGCCATCCCGTCCACGGCACCACGCGCGGCATCTGTTCGGGCACTGAGCGCGCACAAAACGGCGGCCCCGGGGAAACCCGGGGCCGCCGAACGATGCGGTGACGGCCCCGGGGGGGGATGGGGGCCGCCACGCAGGTCCTACGTTACGCGTCTTCGGCGGGTGGTGTGGCGAAGCACGGCCATTCGGCGTGGCGAATTCGCGGCATCACCGAAAAAGACGGCAGCCGGGCCGGCGACCACGGGGGGAGTCGCCGGCCCGGCCGGTCCTGTGGGCCGTCGCCAGTCGTCGGGCGCGACCCGCGCGCGACGATCAACATGCAGGCCCCATCCTGGACTTCGAAGCTGTCGTCGTCAACGGAGGTAAACCGGACAGGCGGTGCTTTTCATCCTGGCTCAAAGATGGCTCGACAGCGCCGCGATGGCGCGCTCGGCACCGCCCGCGCAACCGTTCGCCGTGCTCACCGCCGGGCGCGGGCGGGCTGGGCGGCGGCCAGCGCGCGCCCGGCCGCGGTGATCCGGGCGAGTTCGGCGAGGTCCGGCTCGGCCGGGTCGAGCAGGGGCGGGCGCACTCCGCCGACGTCCAGACCGCCCTGGCGTACTCCCGCCTTGACCAGGGCGACCGCGTAGCCGGGCACCCGGTCGCGCAGCGCCACCAGCGGGCGGAAGAAGGTGGCCAGCAGTCCCTCGACGAGGTCGCCGTCGCCGCTCTCCACCGCCCGGTGGAAGGCGGTCGAGATGTCGGGTGCGAAGCAGAACACCGCCGAGGAGTACAGCTCCACGCCGATCTCCCGGTAGGCGGGCACCGAGACCTCGGCGGTGGGCAGGCCGTTGAAGAACCGGAACGGCTTGCCCTCGCCCCGCTCGCGCAGCGCCTGCCGGACCGAGGTCACGATCCGCGCCATCAGCTCCAGGTCGCCGTAGCCGTCCTTGATGCCCACGACCTGCGGCAGCAGGGCGACTTCGGCGGCCGAGGCGGGGTCGAGGACGGCGGTGCCGCGGTGGTAGACGATCACCGGCAGGTCGGTCTCCGCCGCGACCTGCTCGACGTAGCGGACCAGGCCGGCCGCGGGGGAGCGCACCAGGTACGGCGGCATCAGCAGCAGGCCGTCCGCGCCGGCGGCGCGCGCCGCGCGGGCGAAGGCGCGGGCCAGCGGGAGCGGGCCGCCGGCGCCCGCGTAGACCGGCACCCGCCCGCCGGTGGCCTCGACCGCGGCGCGTACCGCCAGGGCGTACTCCTCGGGCTCCAGCGCGTGGAACTCGCCGGTGCCGCAGGCCACGAAGACGCCGCCGGCGCCGGCGTCCAGGCCGGCGCGGACGTGGCGCGCCAGCAGGTCGGGGGCGACCTGCCCGGTGGGGGTGAAGGGGGTGACGGGGAAGAACAGCACGCCGTGGAAGAGGGACACGTCGTTGGCTCCTTGCGGTTCAAAGGTGGGCTCGGGGACCGTGCGGGCGGCCGGTTCGCCCGCGGTGCCGGACCTCGCGGCGGGTGGGTGGCCGCCCGTGCGGTCTCGCTCCCGGAGCTGCGCCCGGCGGTTTCGGCCGGGTGCCCGTGGGTGCGTGCTCCTCCTCCCGGCGGACGGGTCCTCGCCGGGAGGAGGAGTGGGGGTCAGCTGCTCGGGGTGACCGTGATGTCGGTCAGGCCCTTGCCGCCGCTGGCGGTGTTGGAGTCGTAGACGACGTTCTGGTCGTCGTCGGCGCACTTCTTGTTGTTCGTGACGTTGATGCCGTAGCCGTCGGAGGCGGTGACGGAGAAGGTGTTGCCGGCGAAGGTGTTGCCGCAGCCGTAGGGCGACTGCGCGGTGTGGGTCTGGAAGCCGTCGAGGTAGGGGTGGGAGACCTTGTTGCCGTCGATCCGGTAGCCGTCCCCCTTGGCGTCGATCGTGGAGTCGGCGGAGTTCTCGTTCTGCTCGCCGGTGCCGTCGAAGGTGTTGCCGCTGACCACGCCGTTCTTGGTGCCCTCCTTGATGTCCAGGCCCTCGGCGGCGACGTTCGGGCCGATCCGGTTCTTCAGCACCTGCACGTCGTCGGAGGCGTCCACGCCGCTGGAGCCCGCGTAGCAGGCCCAGTTGCTCTTCGCCGAGCCGATGTAGACGCCCTCGCCGTAGCCGGGCTGGTTCTGGCCGGTGTCGTGGACGTAGGAGTTCTCGATCACGCCGTCGGAGCTGCCCTTGCGGAAGTGGACGCCCTCGTCGCCGATGTTGCGCACCTCGACGCCGTCGATGGTCACGTGCGGGGCGGCGTCCATGACGATGCCCTTGCTCGCGGTGTCGACGGTGAAGCCGGTGAGGTGCCAGTAGGCGGCGCCGTCGAGGTACAGGCCGTAGCCGGTGCCGCCGGTCGGGCAGGACGAGGCCGGGGTGGCGGCGGATGCGGCGCGGGCGGCGGTGGGGGACGCCGCCCGCGCGTTCGTGGCGACCGCGGACGGGCCGGTGTACTCCGAGCTGTGCAGGACCGCTTTGGCGCTGCCGACCAGGGTGATCGGCTTCGACGAGGTGCCCGCCGTGGTGGCGACGAACTTGCCGGTGTACGAGCCGTCGGCGAGCTGGATGGTGTCGCCCGGCGCCGCCGCGGCGAGGGCCGCCACGAGCTGGTCGGAGGTGGACACGGAGACCGTCGCGGCGTGGGACACGGCGTGGGACGAGGCGGCGGGGCGGGCGGCGTCGGCCGCGGTCGCGGACGCGGTGCCGCCCGCCGCGACGAGCCCGCCGGTAGCGGCGAGCGCGGCCAACGCGGTGCTGAGCAGGGGTCGGTCGGGCATGTGGGGTTGCCTCCCGGATCGATGGCGTGCCGGCGTGATCGAGTTCATGTGCATGAATTCAAGTCGCAATACTGAACCATTGCGACGTCTGGTGAAGCTAAGGTGACTGTCCGTCCGCGTCAAGAGGGCTGCGCAAACGTGTCGGAACCCTTGACCGCGCCGCCGCCTCGCCCTAGGGTCCCGGCTATTCCTGGATGTGGACATGATTCCAGTACATGAACGGAGTGGACGATGAGCGCGCCCCGT
The DNA here is from genome assembly GCF_040702025.1 of Streptomyces sp. NPDC088194. Lineage (NCBI taxonomy): Bacteria > Bacillati > Actinomycetota > Actinomycetes > Kitasatosporales > Streptomycetaceae > Streptomyces > Streptomyces sp. NPDC088194. Next base: position 16,153 of record NZ_JBFBIV010000126.1, read on the forward strand.
ACCAGCACCACAGGCAGCATCCGCCGGCGACGAGCCCTTCCGATGGCGGCCCTCGCGATCACCCTCGTCACCGCCTCCACCGCGCTCACCGCGTGCGGCGGGGGGTCCGGCGGCGGCTCGGCGTCGGGCCCGTTGAAGGTCTGGGTGCGCGGCGCGGGCGACTCGCAGAAGGCCTACCAGATGGTCTTCGACGGCTACACCAGGAAGACCGGCGTGAAGGTCCAGCTCTTCATGACCAACACCGACTTCGAGACCAAGCTCAACGCGGCCGCCGCCGCCCACAAGCTGCCCGACGTGGTGATAGACGACGGCTCCCAACTCGGCGCGTTCAAGAGCCAGGGCATCATCACCGAGGTCGACCAGGCGAAGATCAGCGGCGCGTCCCAGGTGAGCGGCGCCGCGTGGAAGTCCGTGGCGGACGACCAGGGCAAGACCTACGGCGTGCCGTTCTCCGCGCAGGCCAACGTCCTGCTGGTGCGCAGCGACTGGCTGAAGAAGGTCGGCATGCAGCCGCCGAAGACCTGGGCCGACCTGGAGAAGGTCGCCGAGGCGTTCACCACCCAGGACCCCGACGGCAACGGCAAGAACGACACCTACGGCCTGGCCGTGCCCGGCTCCACCCAGCGCGGCTACCTCTCCTGGTTCTGGTCGAACTTCCTCTACCAGGCCGGCGGCAACTTCCTGGAGCCCACCGGCAGCGGCGGCTTCCGCTCGGTCGTCGACTCGCCGCAGGCGGTGCGGGCCGCGCAGTTCCTGGAGAAGCTGTACTGCACCGACAAGGTGGTCCAGCCCGGCGCGCTCAACAACCTGACCACCGACACCAACAAGGCGTTCCAGACCGGCGTGGCCGGCATGTACCTCACCGGCCCCTACGCCTACGCGACCATGGACGCCACCGCCGTCAAGGGGAAGTACGACGTGGTCGCCCCGCCGGCCGGGCCCAAGGGCACCGGCAGCCTCGCCGAGGGCACCACCGTCTACGCGATGGCCGGCTCCAAGCGCGCAGCCGACTTCGACGCGCTCGCCTCGTACATGGTCTCGCCCGAGGCGCAGAAGACCGGGATGACCGGCGTGCCCACGTCCACCATCGTGCGGCTGCCGATCAACACCACCGTCGATCCGGCGACCGTGCACGCGGGCGACCCGCGCTGGCAGGTCGCCCAGCAGGTCTACGCGAAGAGCTCCACCTACGAGCCGGTGAGCGCCCCCGGTTGGGAGACCTACCGCAGCGACGCCTCGGAGAGCCTCAACAAGATGCTGTCCGGTTGCGGCGACCCCGGCAAGACGCTGGCCTCGCTCGACTCCCAGTACCGGTCGCTGCTCAAGAAGTAGCCGGTGCCCGCCCGCCGGTACCCCGAAGCAGCGGACGCCCGCGGCACCGATGCCCGTAGCAGACGACGGCAGAAGACGACGGCAGAAGAAGACGGCAGACGACACATGGCCCTGACCAAGGACCGGCCCGGAGGCAGCCCGCGCAGCGGCCGCCCCCGGTTCCCGGCCGGCAACCGCAACCCCTCCGCGCCGCGCGCCCTGCCCAGGTGGCCGCGGGTGGCCACCCCCTGGCTCTACCTGGCGCCCGTACTGGTCCTCTTCGGCGTCTTCAAGTTCTGGCCGACGCTGTGGGGGATGTACCTCAGCTTCTTCGAGGTGCGTCCCTACCTGGGCAACAGATGGGTCGGCTGGAACAACTTCAGCACCGCCTTCCACGACGCGGCGCTGCGCTCGGCGGTCGAGCACACCGTCGTGGACGCGCTGGTCACGGTGGCCGCCTCGGCGCTGCTCGGCTTCGGGCTCGCGCTGCTGCTCGAAGGCCCGGCCCGGCATCTGCGCATCCTGCGCACGGCCGCGTTCCTGCCGGTGGTCACCGCGATGGTGGCCGTCGCCGAACTGTGGAACACCATCCTCTACCCCGGCGGCTACGGCACCCTCAACTCCCTGCTCGGCCATGTCGGCCTGGGCCCCGAGCCGTTCCTGTCCTCGCCGCACTCCTCGCTCGCCTCGGTGATGCTGATCCAGGTGTGGAAGAGCGCCCCGTACGACATGGTCATCTTCGTCGCCGGACTGGCCGGCATCGACCGGCAGTTGTACGAGGCCGCGGCGATCGACGGGGCCGGCGCGTGGCACCGGCTGCGGCACGTCACGCTGCCGTCGCTGCGCCCGGTGACCACCATCGTGCTCACCCTCGGCATCATCCGGGGACTGCGGGTCTTCACCGAGATCTATGTCCTGACCGGCGGCGGCCCGGCCGGCTCCACCGAGACCATCGTCACCTACACCTACAAACAGGGCATCCAGAACAACCAGTTGGGGATGGCCTCGGCCGTGTCCACCGTGCTGTTCCTGGTCACCGTCCTGCTGACCTGCCTCACCTTGTGGTGGCGCAGGCGCAAGGAGGCATGAGCAGCATGAGCGCCCCCACCACCGCGCTGGGCCTGCGGATGCCCACCAAGGCGTGGACCCGCACCGCGGTCCGTGTCGTGCTCTACGCCGCGGTGCTCTTCGTCTTCGTGATGCCGCTGTGGACGATGGTCGCCACCGTCTTCAGCGGCACCACCCTCAAGACCGGCCAGATGTCGCTCTTCCCCGGGCACTTCACCCTCGCCAACGTCCGCACCGCCTTCCGGTTCGGGGTCGGCCGGGGGCTGCTCAACTCGGTGATCGTCACCGGCGTCGGGCTCTTCCTCCAGGTCACGGTGAGCGCCTTCGCGGCGTACGCGCTGGCCCGCAAGAAGTTCCGCGGCCAGGCCGTGGTGCTGCTGGCGATCCTCGCCACCATGATGATGCCGGAGGAGGTCATCGCGATCCCGCTCTACCTGGTGCTCGGCAAGGTCCCCGACCCGCTGGGCGGCAGCGACCTGCTCGACTCGTACTCGGGGCTGATCCTTCCGGTGGTCGGCTGGGCGCTGCCGATCTACGTGCTCACCGGGTTCATGAAGACCATCCCGGCCGAACTGGAGGAGGCCGCCCGCGTCGACGGCGCCCGGGACCTGCGGATCTTCTTCCAGATCATCCTGCCGCTGTGCCGGCCCGCGCTGGGCACCTGCGCGGTGTTCGGCTTCCTGATGATCTGGGACCAGTACCTGCTGCCGCTGCTGGTCGCCTCCACCCCGCACATGTACACGATGACCCTGGTCGTCACGAGCCTGTCCTCCAGCCAGGAGCAGGGCGAGGGGGTGCGGATGGCGGCGTCGCTGATGCTGATGATCCCGAGCGTGCTGGTCTACCTCGGGCTCCAGCGGCTCTTCGAACGCGGCATGCTCAACGGCTCGTTGAAGGGATGAGCCGCGGTGACCGAGGTCTCCTCGGGTGGTACGGTCCCCGGATCGTGCCGAGTGGGGGGAGTGGGGGGAGTGACGGCGATGAGGAGCCGGATCGGCCGGATGGCGGTCTCGGCGGTCGTCCTGGGAACCGTGGCGGTCGCGTCGGCCGGGTGCGGCGGCGGGTCGTCGGGCGCGGGGAAGAAGCTGGACCCGTCCGGGCTGGTGAAGCTCGGGGACGAGGTGGCGGCCGGGAAGACCACGACGTGCCCGGTGCCGTACCGGATGGACAAGGCCGCCAGGAGCGCCGGGCTGACCGGGCACGCGGCGCTCATGCGGGACAAGGACGCGGTGAGCGCGGACACCGAGAAGGGCGCCGATCCGACGGCGCCGGTGGCCAAGGCGCACGGCGTGGTCGTCTACTGCAACTACACGATCGGCGAGCAGGAGACGGATCTGACCACGGTCGCCACCCGGACCGACGACCCGGCGGACGGCAAGGACCCGGCGCTGTCCATGACGCTTCCGCTGATCGCGTCCCGGGCGCACCTGCCGAACTCCCGGTTGGAGGCGTACTTCGCCAAGTGCCTGGCGGCTAAGCCCGGTACGCCGGTGCTCACCCCGTCCGGCAACGTCGCGGTGGTGACGCTGCCCGCGACGTCGGGGAACATCCTGCTGATGGTGGACGTGGTCGACGACGACGCCGGGCACATCGCGCTGCCGGCGAAGTCCGTGGCGCCGCTCGCCCGCTCGCTGGCGGAGCAGGCCCGCTGGTAGTCCGCGGCGCGCCCGGACGCGTGCTCGCGCGCGTGCGTCCGGGCGCGTGTCCGCGGGTACGTCCGGGTGGCCG
>NZ_JBFBIV010000127.1:0-20006 GCF_040702025.1 Streptomyces sp. NPDC088194
TCATCCGACAACACCAACTCGGCCTTCGGCCGACCCGTCCGCACCACAGACACAGCCTACCGTTATGAACAGAACTCCCGACTCAGAACACTAGGCCGTGTTTTGGAAGTAGCGCCGTCCGCCCAAAGGGCGGGGCCCGTGGCGTCTGGTGCTCCCCCACAGTCTGCGGCCTGGGAGGTGCCCCCAGATCGCAAGGCGGAGGGTTGTCCTCGTAGTGGGCCTACTCGGACAAGCCCGACAACGCAGCGAGCGTGCGTGCCAGGCGCCACGGGGCAGGCGGGACTTCCAAAACACGGCCTAGCACGGTGACCCGCTCCCCGCGGGGGTACGCGGGGGCGGGTCGCGTTCGCAGCCGGGTTCGGGGTGACCCGGACTGGTGATTCCGCCCACAACCGGTGCCCGTAAGAGCGCGCTGCGCAGCCGCCCGCTTTACCCTTCCTAGAACGTGGCGGGAGTCCGCCACCTAGGAGCCGGATCGGGGCGATGCGCCGCGCCCTCGGAGGTGTACCCCGCGATGAACCTCACCGTCGTCGGCTGCTCGGGCTCGTTCCCGTCCGCGGACTCGGCCTGCTCGAGCTATCTGCTCGAAGCCGACGGCTTCCGGCTGCTGATCGACATGGGCAACGGCGCGCTGGGCGAACTCCAGCGCCACTGCGGCCTGTACGACCTGGACGCGGTGCTGCTGAGCCATCTGCACGCGGACCACTGCATCGACATGTGCGGCTACTTCGTGGCCCGTTACTACCGCCACGAGGGCGGCCCGGTCTCGGCGATCCCGGTCTACGGCCCGGCGGGCACCGAGCGCCGGCTGAGCATCGCCTACGGCGACGTGCCGGACGAGAAGTGCATGAGCGAGGTCTTCGACTTCCGCACGCTGCGGCCCGGCGCGTTCCGGCTCGGCCCGTTCGAGGTCACCACGGCCGCGGTCAGCCACCCGGTGGAGGCGTACGGCTTCCGGATCGAGGCCGACGGCCGGACGCTGGCGTACTCCGGTGACACCGGACCGTGCGAGGCGCTGCGCGGCCTGGCCGAGGGCGCGGACCTGTTCCTGTGCGAGGCGTCCTTCACCCACGGCAAGGAGGACATCCCCGACCTGCACCTCAACGGGCGCGAGGCGGGGCAGATCGCCGAGGGCGCGGGCGTGGACCGGCTGGTGCTCACCCACATCCCGCCGTGGACCAACCCGTCGGTGAACCTCCGGGACGCGCAGGCCGCCTTCGCCGGTCCGGTGGAACTGGCGAAGGCGGGCGCGGTCTACGAGATCTGACGGAGCGACTACTTCGTCAGATCCTCGACTTCCTCCACGGGTTCACGCCCAGGTGTCTTGAGGTCGAACTTCACGATCGCGAACCGGAAGACGGTGTAGTAGACCGCGGCGAAGACCAGGCCGATCGGGATGATGAGCCATGGTCTGGTGGCGTGGTTCCAGTTGAGCACGTAGTCGATGAAGCCGGCCGAGAAGTTGAAGCCGGCGTGCACGCCCAGGCCCCAGGTGACGGCCATCGACGCGGCGGTCAGCACGACGTGCACCGCGTACAGGATCGGCGCGATGAACATGAAGGAGAACTCGATCGGCTCGGTGACGCCGGTGACGAACGAGGTCAGGGCGAGCGAGACCATCATGCCGAGCACGGCCTTGCGGCGCTCGGGCCGCGCGGTGTGCGCCATGGCCAGCGCGGCGGCGGGCAGGCCGAACATCATGATCGGGAAGAAGCCGGACTGGAACATGCCCGCGGTGTGGTCGCCGGCCAGGAATCGGGTGATGTCGCCGTGCACGACGGTGCCGTCGGGCTTGGTGAAGTCGCCGAGCTGGAACCAGGCGACGGTGTTCACGAACTGGTGCATGCCGACCGGGATCAGCGCGCGGTTGACGCCGCCGAAGAGCGCCGCGCCGCCCGCGCCGAGGCCGGTCATCCAGTCGCCGAAGTGCGTGATGCCGTTGCCGATCGGCTCCCAGACCAGGCCGAAGAAGACGCCGACGAGCAGGCCGACGAAGGCCATCAGGATCGGCACCAGCCGGCGGCCGTTGAAGAAGCCGAGCCAGTCCACCAGCTTGGTGCGGTGGTACCGCTGCCAGATCACCGCGGAGAGCAGCCCCATGATGATGCCGCCGAGCACGCCGGGGTCGTTGTAGACCGCGGCCACGTCCACGCCCTTGTTGGCGGTGGTGTTGATCACCGCGTCGTGCACCGGGAACGCCTGGAGGACCTTGCTGTAGACGAGGAAGCCGACGACCGCGGCGAGCGCCGTGGAGCCGTCCGACTTCTTGGCGAAGCCGATCGCCACGCCTATGCAGAACAGCAGCGGCAGCGCCCCGGTCAGCGCGCCGCCGGCGTTGCTGAAGACGGTGGCGACCTTGCCCCAGCCCAGGCCGTCCTTGCCGAAGACGTCGTCGGCGCCGAGCCGGACCATGATGCCCGCGGCGGGCAGCACCGCGATCGGGAGCTGGAGGCTGCGGCCGACCTTCTGCAGGCCCTGGAAAAGGCCGGAACCCCGCTTCTTCGCGGGGGCCGCGGGAGCCGCGGGGGCCGGAGCGGTGGCCGTACTCATCGAAAATCCTCCGTGGGGACAGGTCTATACCACTAAGTGGTGTAGACCTTTGTAACACGTGAGGCGGAGGGAGCGGAATCCTTGATTCCGTATGTGCTGCGCCACATCGGCCCGGCCGGCCCGCCGCCGCCCGGCGCTGCCCGATGTCGTCCATCCGTCGCCGTCGGCGCGCTGTCCGCCCGCCCGGCTCCTCGGGCTCCCGACCGGGCGTTTCCGGGTCGAAAGGGGGAGCGGCAAAGCGGACGAGAACATAGTAGACCAGCGCGAAGCGGGCGCCGACGATCGGCGACGGGCGCGGCCGGGTGGCCGGGTCGTAGTCGGCGGCGTGACCGATCGCTCCCGCGGCTCCCTTGCGGCGGCCCGATCGGGTCGGTCGCGTACAGTGGTCTAAACCACTGGTTGTGCTCCGGCGCGTTCCGTCGCCGCGGAGGGCGCCCCGCGGACGGGGTCGTCGGAGGCTGAAAGCGCCGCCCCCGGCGGGCCTTCGCCACCCGTGAAATGGGGCCAACCGTGGGTTAACGTGACATAACGGAAACATACCGACCCGCCGGCGGGTCCCGGTGGGCACGGGAAGCGCCCGGCGGGCCAGGACAACAGGAGAAGCAGATGGCCACCAAGGCAGAGAAGATCGTCGCCGGGCTCGGCGGAATCGACAACATCGAAGAGGTCGAGGGCTGCATCACCCGCCTGCGCACCGAAGTGGTCGACCCCACCCGCGTCGACGAAGCCGCGCTGAAGGCCGCCGGCGCACACGGCGTGGTCAAGATGGGCAACGCGATCCAGGTCGTCATCGGCACCGACGCGGACCCGATCGCCGGGGAGATCGACGACATGATGTAAGTGCGGGGGACAGGGGCGGCCGCTCACCCGGATAGGCTCAACCGCATGTCACGATTCGACGGCCGCACCCCCGACCAGCTCCGCCCCGTCACCATCGAGCGGGGCTGGAGCAAACACGCCGAAGGGTCCGTCCTGGTCGCCTTCGGCGACACCCGAGTGCTCTGCACCGCCAGCGCCACCCAAGGCGTACCGCGCTGGCGCAAGGGCAGCGGCGAGGGCTGGGTCACCGCCGAGTACAGCATGCTGCCGCGCGCCACCAACACCCGCGGCGACCGCGAGTCCGTCCGCGGCAAGATCGGCGGCCGCACCCACGAGATCTCCCGGCTGATCGGCCGCTCACTGCGCGCCGTCATCGACTACAAGGCGCTCGGCGAGAACACCATCGTCCTCGACTGCGACGTCCTCCAGGCCGACGGCGGCACCCGCACCGCCGCGATCACCGGCGCCTACGTCGCGCTCGTCGACGCGGTCGCCTGGATGCAGGCCAACCACCTGGTACGGCTCAAGGTCAAGCCGATCACCGGCACCGTCGCCGCCGTCAGCGTCGGCATCGTCGACGGCGCCCCCGTCCTCGACCTCGCCTACGAGGAAGACGTCAAGGCGGAGACCGACATGAACGTCGTCTGCACCGGGGACGGCCGCTTCGTGGAGGTCCAGGGCACCGCGGAGGGCGCGCCCTTCGACCGGGCCGAACTCGACGCGCTGCTCGCACTCGCCACCGGCGGCTGCGCCGACCTCAGCAAGCTCCAGCAGGCGGCCCTGGCCACCGTGGCCGACTGACGGCTCCGGCCGGCGGCCCCGCACCGGGCGCGGAGAGCACCCCTCTCCGCGCCCCGCACCCCCTACCCACACCCACCCCTATCTGCGCCCGCACCCCAGTTCGGGGGCAACCCTCCCTGCGCACGCCGCGTGTCTACAGATGCGCGTGGTACGCCGCCGCGCGCGGAGCCGGGGAGGGATCACCGCAATGAACCGCCGCCGCACCGCCGTTCGCACCGCCGTTCGCACCGCCCCACGCACCGCCCGCTTCGTACCCGCGCACGTCATACGGGCCACCGCCCCCGTACGCGCCCGCGCCATACGGGTCCTACGCGCCACCCGCGCCGAACGCCGTACAGGCGCCGCACCCGCCCACGGCAGGCGAACCGGCCGCTTCTTACGCACCCGCGCCGCCGTCCTGCCGCTCGCCGCCCTGCTCCTCGCCGCGACCCTCACCGCCTGCCACGGCGTCACCCGCGCACTGGACTGCGCCAAGACCGCCGCCACCGTCGCCGGCGACGTCCAGGACCTGCAGAGCAACGCCACCAACATCGGCCAGGTCTCCGACCCCAGCCGCCGCAAGGCCACCGTCAAGGCCCTCGACAAGGTGCAGACCGACCTCGACCGGATCGGCGACCGCCGCCACGACCCCGACGTCAGCCACGCCGTCTCCGACCTGTCCGCCTCGGTCCGCCGCGCCCGCACCAGCGCCGCCGACGGCCACAACCCCGACCTGCGCCCCGTCGGCAGCGCCGCCGGCCACCTCACCGCGGTCTGCGCCCAGGGATAATCGGTCCATGACCACCCGTCTCGTGCTCGCCACCCGCAACGCCCACAAGGTCACCGAACTCCGGGCCATCCTCACCGAGGCCGGCCTCGACAACGACCTGGTCGGCGCCGACGCCTACCCGGAGATCCCCGACGTCAAGGAGACCGGGGTCACCTTCGCCGAGAACGCGCTGCTCAAGGCACGCGCCCTCGCCGAGGCCACCGGGCTGCCCGCGGTCGCCGACGACTCGGGGCTGTGTGTGGACGTGCTCGGCGGCTCGCCCGGCATCTTCTCCGCCCGCTGGGCCGGCAAGCACGGAGACGACCTCGCCAACCTCGACCTGCTGCTCGCCCAGCTCGGCGACATCGAACACCCGCACCGCGCCGCCCACTTCGCCTGCGCCGCCGCCCTCGCGCTGCCCGACGGCACCACCCGCGTCGCCGAGGGCCGGCTGCGCGGCACCCTCCGGCACGCCCCGGCGGGCGCCGGCGGCTTCGGCTACGACCCGATCCTCCAGCCCGACGGCGAGGAGCGGACCTGTGCGGAGCTGAGTGCGGCGGAGAAGAACGCGATCAGCCATCGCGGCAAGGCGTTCCGGGCGCTGGTCCCGATGCTCACCGAACTCCTCGGCTGAGCCTGCCATCCATGAGTGAAGCCCACCCGGAACTCCCGGGTGGGCTTCACCTCACGTGCGGCCGGTGGGACTCGAACCCACATGGGATTTCTCCCACGGCGTCCTAAGCGCCGCGCTTATGCCAATTCAGCAACGGCCGCCAGCGGTGCCATGATATCGGGCTGCCGCATGCCGTGTCGGCCCGATATTCCGTCCCTGGCACTCCTATCCGGCCGGCCGCCCCGGAGGCCGCCCGCCCCGGCACCAGGTGGGCGTGACCGCATGGCAGTTCGGGCAGAGCAGCCGCAGGTTCTCGGCCCTGTCGTCGGTCCGGTCGCCGTTGACGTGGTCGACCTCAAGGGTGATCGGCCGCCCCTGCCACACCGGCGGTGTCCCGCACTCGGCACACCTCTCGGGAACGCCGATCTCGACCAGCGCCCTGCGCAGCAGATGGGTCTTCGTGCGTGCGGGGCCGTCGTGCCTGACCAGCACGTCCTTGGCGGCCCTGCGCGGGGTCGGGCCGGGCCGGCCCCTCTGGTGCGCCTGGCCGAGCAGGTGCGAGGTGTCGAGTTCGTCCTCGGCCACCCACTGCCGCAGCAGCGCCCGGGTCCGGCCGCCGTCCGACAGGCCGAGCGCGCGGAGCACACCCGCGATCGAGACCGCCTCGGCGACGGCTGCCCGCAATTGCTCGGCCGTGGGTCTGGCTGCTGCCCCGCGACGGACCACGCTGCTCACGAGACGCGCCCCTTCGCTCGTCCGCGGTAGGAGTCCGTCGCCGCATGGCAGTTGGGGCAGAGCAGCCGCAGGTTGGGCATGCGGTTGTCCCGCCAGTTCCCGTCGATGTGGTCGACCTCCAGCGGGAGGGGACGGCCGCGCCAGACCGGCCCTGTCCCGCACTGCGCGCAGCGCTCCGAGACGCCCCGCTCCAGCAGGGCCCGCTTGAGCCGGTCGCCGGGTATCCGCCGTGCGCGTGCGGGGTCCTGCACCACCAGGAGCGATTCCGGGGTCCGTGGCCCGCGCCGCTCACCCCGGCGGGAGGGCCGCACGAAGTGCGTCGTGTCGATCCCGAGTGCCCTGACCCGCCGAGTGATGTGCGTGTGATGGCCGCCGACCACCTCCAGGCCGAGCCGCCGCAGGACCTCGCACATGTTCGTCGACGCGGCCACGGCCGGTTCCAGGACGTCCTTGGTCCAACGCGCGCCCTCCCGTTGCAGGTGCGAGGTGTCGATCCCGTAGCGGCGTATGAGCGCCCGGATGTACTTCCGGGTCGGGCTGCCGGGGTCCACCCCGAGCCGCCGCAACGCCTCGGAGAGCGTCTGCGACAGCTCCAACGCCGCCGCGAGCCGTTCCTTCGTATAGGGGCTCGCCGTTCTCGCTGCCATGGCCGCCTCCGCAACCGTGCGCGTGTTCGTACTCTCGTACGGGTCAACGAAGGCGGTGGGTGGGGGTTACGTGGCGGGGGTGGTGGGGGTCAGACCTTCAGGTCGCGGAGGAGTTTGGCGACGTGGCCGGTGGCCTTCACGTTGTAGAAGGCGTGCGCGACCTTGCCCTCCGGGTCGACCACGAGGGTGGAGCGGATGACGCCGGTGACGGTCTTGCCGTACATGGTCTTCTCGCCGAAGGCGCCGTACGCGGTGAGGACGCTGCGGTCGGGGTCGGCGAGCAGGGTGACCTTGAGGGACTCCTTGTCGCGGAACTTCGCGAGCTTCTCCGGCTTGTCGGGGGAGATGCCGAGGACGTCGTAGCCGGCGTCGGCGAACACCGCGAGGTTGTCGGTGAAGTCGCACGCCTGCTTGGTGCAGCCGGGGGTGAGGGCGGCGGGGTAGAAGTAGACGATCACGTTGCGGCCGAGGTGGTCGGCGAGCGAGACCGGGTTGCCGTCGGCGTCCGGCAGGGTGAACGCGGGGGCGGTGTCGCCGGGGGAGAGACGGTCGGACATGAAGGCTCCTGGGGCAAACGGGGGTGCCGACGAGGCGCGGGCCGCGTCGTACTGACAGACTGTCCGAACGCTACCTAATCAGGCGATGGAGGCAGTGCGGTGTCGGAAGGTGCCAGGACGGCCGCTGAGATCGAGGCGGATATCGCCCGCAGGCGGCAGGACCTCGCGGTGACGCTTGACGAGATCGCGGTCCGGGTCCACCCGGTCACGATCATGCGGGACACCAAGGCGAAGGCGGTGTCCGCGCTGGACAACACGGTCGGGCAGGCCTATGTCGCGGCCAACCGCGCGGTCAGCCGGGCGCGGGCGCAGTTCGTCGACGAGGACGGCGCGCCGCGGATGGAGCGGATCGTGCCGGTCGCGGTGGCCGGGGCGGCGGTCGCGGCCGCGGTGGTCGGTCTCACCGTGTGGCGCCGTCGCCGGTAGGTTCGTCGGCGTGAGTTCGAAGAGTGCACACGACAAGCTGCCCATCCGCATGCTGCACGACCGCGTTCTGGTGCGGCAGGACAGCGGTGAGGGCGAGCGCCGCAGTGGCGGCGGCATCCTGATCCCGGCGACCGCGGCCGTCGGGAAGCGGCTGGCCTGGGCCGAGGTGGTCGCGGTCGGCCAGCACGTGCGGAGCGTCGAGGTCGGCGACCGGGTGCTGTTCGACCCGGAGGACCGGGCGGAGGTGGAGGTGCAGGGCGTGGCGTACGTCCTGATGCGCGAGCGCGACCTGCACGCCGTGGCCGCCGAACGCCTCCAGGGCGACGACTCGACCGGCCTGTATCTGTAGGACCCCCCCCGCCCTGTCCGCCCCCGGCCGCTGCCGGCCGGGGGCGTTGCCTTGCGTGCCGGTCAGGCCGGTCAGCCGCTCTGCCGGTCAGGCGGGTCTGCCGGTCTGGCTGGTCAGGCTGGTCTGGCTGTTCGAGCCGTCCTGGGAGCCGTCCCCGTCCTGCGGGGCGAGCGTGTCGGTGGGGCCGCCGCCGGGCGGCTGCACCGGGCCGGTGGGCACGGAACTGGTCGGCGGGGTGCTCGGTGTGCCGGGCGGCGTGGTTCCGGTGGTCGGCGGGGTGCTCGGTGTGCCGGGCGGGGTGGTTCCGGTGGTCGGCGGCGGGGTGTCGGTGGCGGGCGGTGTGGTGGAGCCGCTGTCCGGCGTGGTGGGCTGGTCGTTCTGCGGCGCGACCGTCTCGCTGCCCTTCTGGAGGTCGAGGTGGAAGTCGGTGACCGGCTGGTTCTTCAGGGCGGCGGCGGTGTAGTCGGCCCAGACGGCGCCGGGCGGGCCGCCGCCGTTGATCCGGCCGGTGTTCATGGAGCCGGTCAGCTCCTCCTGGGCGCCGTTGGTCGGGTTCATCCCGAACAGGGCGACGACGGTGGCGAGTTTGGGCGTGTATCCGGCGAACCAGGCGGCCTTGTCGTTCTCGGCGGTGCCGGTCTTCGCGGCTGACGGCCATCCGGAGTTCCGGGCGGCCGAGGCGGTGCCGGTGGGGCTGTCGACCACGCTCTTGAGCATCGCGGTGGTGGTGTCGGCGGCGCTGCGCGGCACGGACTGCACCGGCTTGCGGTCGGGCAGGTTCAGGGCGTTGCCGTCCTTGGTGACCTTCGCCACGATCGAGTACGGGATCTCCACGCCGTGGTTGGCGAGGGTCGCGTACGCCTGCGCCATGTCCAGCGGGCTGGCGCTGTTGGGGTTGGCCTGGCTGCTGCCGAAGGCGCCCAATGCCATGGCCGGGGTCTGCGGGATGTCGACGGCGTCGGGGATGCCGAGGTCGTGTGCGGTGTCGATGACCTTCTTGGTGCCGACGTCCTGTGCCATCTGCGCGAAGACGGCGTTGACCGACTGGTCCATCGCGCGGGTGACGGTGATGTTGCCGTAGTCGACGCCGTCCTCGTTGTTCGGGTGGTAGCCGACCGGGCCGTTCGGGCCCTGCACCTGGCGGCCGCTGTCGCCGTTGTAGACGGTGGTGGGGGTGATCGTCCGGCCGTCCTGGGTGGTGGACTGGTTCTGCAGCGCGGCGGTGAAGATCACCGGTTTGAACGTGGAGCCGGGCTGGTAGGTCCGGTTGGTGGCGCTGCTGACGTACTGCTTGGTGTAGTCGATGCCGCCGTAGAGCGCGACGACGTTCCCGGTGGAGGGGTCGATGGAGACGCCGCCGGCTCGGACGTACTTGTCCTGCTTGGTGTGGCCGAGCTTGTCGTAGACGTCGTCCTGGGCCGCCTTGACGAAGGCGTCCTCCTTGGGTTTCTGGATGGTGGTGACGATGCGGTAGCCGCCGTGGCTGAGCGCGTCGGCGTCCACGATGTGGTGGTCGGTGAGGTACTGGTTGACGGCCTCGATGATGTAGCCGCGCTGTCCGGCCTTGCTCGCGATGGGCTTGGGTTTGCCGATCGTCGGGAAGGTGACGGCGGCGCGCTGGGTCGGGGTGAGCCAGTGCTCCTTGACCATGCCGTCCAGGACGTAGTTCCAGCGGGCCTTGGCGGCGGGGGCGTTCTCGGGGTGCGCGGACAGGTCGTACTCGCTGGGTGCGTTGAGCAGCGTGGCGAGGTAGGCGGCCTGGCCGGTGGTGAGGTCGGCGGCGTTCTCGCTGAAGTACGCCTGGGAGGCGGCCTCGATGCCGTACGCGTTGCGGCCGTAGTAGCTGGTGTTGAGGTAGCCCTCGAGGATCTGGTCCTTCGTCTCGTTGCGGTCGAGCTTGATCGAGATGAAGAACTCCTTCACCTTGCGGGAGGCGGTCTGGCTCTGGGTGAGGTAGTAGTTCTTGACGTACTGCTGGGTGATGGTGGAGCCGGACTGCTTGCCCTTGCCGGTGGCGGTGTTCCAGGCGGCGCGCACCATGGACTTCGGGCTGACCGCGGACTCGTGGTAGAAGTTGCGGTCCTCCGCGGCGAGGGTGGCGTAGCGGGCGGTCGTGGCGACCTGGTCGAGCGGGATGCTCTGCCGGTTGACTGCGCCGTCGCGGGAGATCTCGGTCTTGCCGTCGGAGTAGAGGTAGACGTTGTTCTGCGCTATGGCGGCGGCGTTCGCGTCGGGGATGGACACCAGGGCGTAGCCGACGAAGAACGCGCCGACCAGGAGCAGCAGCAGGGCGAATGACCCGCCCAGGACCATCCGCCAGGTCGGCAGCAGCCGGCGCAGGCCGGTGCGGCGCGGGCGGCCGGACGAGGACTGGCGGGGTGCCCACCCTTCCTGTCGCAGTCCCTGCGGTCCCGACGGCGAACCGTTTCCGTGGCCGTCGCTGCTCCGGTCCGTACTCGGGTTCGGATCGTCACTCATGTCTGTAAGGACTCCTCGGCCGCCGTCAGGGTTGGCCTGCGGCGGTACATCATGGACCAACCGTTACGTACGCGCCCGTACACCCACGTAGTCCTCCGACTCCCACACTGTCGCATCATCCGCCCGGTGCCGACCGGCATCGGGTATCCGTGACAGGGCTGTGACGGGCCGTCCGGCGCAGCTCGCCCACCCGTTCGGCCCAGGAAAACCGTTGGCAGCGCTGGCCGGCCGAACGCTAGGGTCGGCGGTTTGTGTGCCAGGCCACGTGAGGGGGTTCACAGTCGATGGGCGGTTTCTACGTGGCGGTGGTCACGCGGGGCTTCCGCCGCTACTCCACGTACCGCGTCGCCACCGTCGCCGGTGTCTTCACCAACTGCGTCTTCGGGCTGATCATCAGCTACAGCTACCTGGCCCTGTGGGACCAGCGCCCGCATCTGGGCGGCTACAGCGAGGGCCAGGCGCTGACGTACGTGTGGCTGGGGCAGGCGCTGCTGTCGCCGATGGCGCTGATGGGCGGCGGGTGCGAGGACGAGTTGATGGAGCGGATCAGATCCGGGGACATCGCGGTGGACCTGTACCGGCCGGCCGATCTGCAGGGGTGGTGGCTGGCGCAGGACCTGGGGCGGATGGCGTTCCAGCTGCTGGGGCGCGGGGTGCTGCCGGTCCTGTGCGGCGCGCTCGTCTTCGACGTGGCGCTGCCGTCCACGCCCGTGACCTGGCTGCTGTTCGCGGTGTCGGTGGGGCTGGGCGGGCTGGTGAGTTTCGCGCTGCGCTTCCTGGTCGGGCTGAGCGCGTTCTGGCTGCTGGACGGCAGCGGGGTGAGCCAGGCCACGATGCTGACCGGGCTGTTCTTCTCGGGGATGCTGCTGCCGCTGACGGTCTTCCCGGGTGCGCTGGGCGAGCTGGCGCGGGCGCTGCCGTGGGCGTCGATGCTCCAGGTGCCCGCGGACGTGCTGCTGGGGCGGCACCAGGGCACCGGGGCGGTGCTGGCGCTGTGCGGGCAGGCCGGCTGGGCGGTGGCGCTGCTCGGCGCCGGGCGGCTGCTGCAGACGGCCGCGGCGCGCCGGGTGGTGGTCCAGGGTGGCTGAGACGGAGCTGCCGCGGCAGCCCGGCGGGTACGGCGGCGGCCGTGCTCCCAGCCGTGGTCCCAGCCCTGGTCCCGGCCGTGGTCTCGACCGCGGTTTCGGCCACGGCAGGGAGCCGTACGGCTCCGGGCGGTACGGCCTTCGGCGGTCGGCGTGGCAGGCCCGCGAGGCGGTGCGCGCGTACGGCCTGATCGTGGGGATGTGGGTGCGCTCCACCATGGCGTACCGCACGTCCTTCTTCCTGACCGCGCTCGGCAACTTCGTCGCGACCGGGCTGGACTTCGCCACGATCGTGATGATGTTCTCGCACATCCACCGGCTCGGCGGCTTCTCGCTGCCGGAGGTGGCGTTCCTCTACGGCGCGTGCAGCACCTCCTTCGGCATCGCCGACCTGGTGATGGGCTCCATGGAGCGGCTCGGCCGCCGGGTGCGCGACGGCACCCTGGACACGCTGCTGCTGCGCCCGGTCCCGGTGATCGCGCAGGTCGCCGCGGACCGCTTCGCGCTGCGCCGGGTCGGCCGGCTCACCCAGGGTGTGCTGGTCCTCGGCTGGGCTTTGCTGCGGGTGGACGTGCACTGGACGGTGGTGAACGTGCTGATGGTGCCGATGATGCTGCTGTCGGGCGGGGTGATCTTCAGCGCGGTGTACGTGGCCGGCGGGGCGTTCCAGTTCTGGGCGCAGGACGCCTCGGAGGTGCAGAACTCCGTGACCTACGGCGGCAACACGATGCTCCAGTACCCGCCGGGGATCTTCGCCCGGGACCTGGTGCGGGGCGTCACCTTCGTGGTGCCGCTCGCCTTCGTCAACTGGCTGCCCGCGCTGTACGTGCTGGGCGAGCCCGATCCGCTCGGCCTGCCCGGCTGGCTGGACTTCGCCTCCCCGGCTGTCGCCGTGGTCTGCTGCGCGCTCGCGGCCACGGCCTGGCGGGTGGGCCTTCGTACGTATCGCAGCACAGGGAGTTGAGGGAGCCGACATGGTGAGCGACACCGAGGGGCCGGTCGAGCGGGGCCCGGCCGTCGAGCAGGGCCCGCGCGTCGCGGGCGAACCGGCTGTCGAGGGCGAACCGCACGTCGGGGGTGAACCGGTGGGCGGCCCCGGCGCGGGGTCGGCTGTCGCCGATCCGATCATCGAGCTGGACGGGGTGGAGAAGGTCTTCGACGTACGCCGCAAGGCCGGGCTGCTGCGGCGCGAGCGGCACCAGGTGCGGGCGGTCGACGGGATCACCTTCAGCGTGCCGCGCGGCGAGATCGTCGGCTACATCGGGCCGAACGGCGCGGGCAAGTCCACCACGATCAAGATGCTCACCGGCATCCTCAACCCCAGCGCGGGGCGGGTCCGGGTCGACGGGATCGACCCGGCCCGGGACCGGACCCGGCTGGCCCGGCGGATCGGCGTGGTCTTCGGGCAGCGCACCACGCTGTGGTGGGACCTGCCGCTGCGCGACTCCTACGAGCTGGTCCGGCGGATGTACCGGATTCCGGCCGCCGCCTACGCCCGCAACCTGGGTGCCTGCGTGGAACTCCTCGACCTCGGGCCGCTGCTGGACGTGCCGGTACGGCAGCTCTCGCTCGGGCAGCGGATGCGCGGGGACATCGCGGCGGCGCTGCTGCACGACCCCGAGGTGCTCTACCTCGACGAGCCGACCATCGGTCTCGACGTGGTCAGCAAGAGCCGGGTGCGGGACTTCCTGCGCGACTTCAACGCCGAGCGCGGCACCACGATCCTGCTCACCACGCACGACCTCACGGACATCGAGAGCCTGTGCCGCCGGGTGATGGTGATCGACCACGGCAAGGTGATGTACGACGGCGGGCTCGGGG
Source organism: Streptomyces sp. NPDC088194 (assembly GCF_040702025.1). Lineage (NCBI taxonomy): Bacteria > Bacillati > Actinomycetota > Actinomycetes > Kitasatosporales > Streptomycetaceae > Streptomyces > Streptomyces sp. NPDC088194. The sequence goes on from NZ_JBFBIV010000127.1 coordinate 13,630, forward strand.
GGCTGCACGCGGTGGGGGAGAGCGAGCGGACGCTGGTCGCGGACTTCGCCCGCGAGCTTCCTCCGGTGGAGTTGGCGGGGGCGCGGCTGGTGTCCGCCGACGGGCCGAGGCAGTCCTTCGCGTTTCCCGCGGGGGCGAGCGCGGCGCCGCTCGTCGCCGAGCTGGCGACTCGGCATCCCCTGGTGGACCTGTCCATCCGCGAGCCGGACATCGAGGACGTCATCGCGCGGATGTACGGGCGCGCCTGACCCCCCGGGGTGCCAGGTGCTGTCGGGTGAGGGACACCCGCCGGTGGGGGGTGCGCGCACGTCCTCGCGCCCCTTGGCAGGTGACCCTCCGTCCCGACGGAACGCGCCACCCTAGAGGGTCGTCAGCGCCGCGTGGACGTGGTCGGCGGCCGCGGGGGTGGTGGAACCGTGGGCCGACAGCCGGACGGAGTCGGGGCGGACGGTGGGCGTGACCCCGTGGGCGTGGAGGGCGGCGGCGACGTCGGCGGCGGGGGTGCGGGGCATGCGGAAGGAGAGGATGCCGCCGCGTTCGGCGGGCGCTTCGGGGGAGAGCAGGTGGCCGCCGCAGCGGTGTACCACCTCGATCAGTTCGTCGAGCCGCGCGGAGACGTGGGCCTCGATCGCGGGCACGCCGACCTTCTCCACGAGGTTCAGGGCGGCTTCGAGGCCCGCGGCGGCGACCGGGCTGAGGTTGGTGACGCTCCAGCGCTGGGCGCCGTCGGCGGGCGGGTGCCCGCGGTCGTCGAAGAGGGCGGCGTCCTGGACGCCGGTCCACCCGGTGAGGGTGGGTTCTAGGCGTTCCAGGGCGCGGTCGGAGAGGGTCGCGAACCCGGTGGACCAGCTCGCGCGCAGCCACTTCTGCCCGCCGGTGACCACGACGTCGGCTGCCTGCCAGGGCAGGTCGGCGACGCCGAACCCCTGGATGGCGTCCACGATCAGCAGCCGGTCGGGGCCGATCACCTCGCGCAGGGCGGCGAGGTCGGCGCGGTATCCGGTACGGAAGTCCACCGCGCTGACCGACAGCGCGACCACGTCGTCGCAGAGCGCGACCCGTACCGCGTCCGGGGTGACCCGCCCGTCCGGGGCGGCGGTCAGCCAGTGCGGCACGGCCCGGCCGAGCCCGGCCGACCGGCGCCAGGGGTAGTGGTTGGCCGGGAAGTCGCCGGCGGGCACCAGCACGGCGCCGCCGGGCAGGCCGAACGCGGCGTGGAACATGCCGGTGGAGGCGTTCGGCAGGAGGACCGTGTGCGCCGGGTCGGTGCCGGCCAGCCGCGCGGCGGCTTCCCTGGCCCGTTGCTCCGCCAGCATGAGGTCGTTCACGGTGTGCCGGTCGGCGCGGGCGGACCGGTTCAGCGCGTCGGAGGTGGCGGCGAGCACCTGGCGGGACGGGGGGCCGTAGCGTGCGAAGTCGAGATAGCCCGCGGGCTCCTCGAAGTGCTCGGCGTATCCGGGCAGCCCTCCGCCGGTGCGCTGCGGTGTCATCGGGGTGTTCTCCTGGGGTCTGCGGAACGGTTCTGGGGGTCTTCGCACGGGCGCGGGGGCCCGCGGGAGGCGCCGGGAACCTGTCGTACGTTCCCAGACTGGCAGTGGCGGTGAGAATACCCGGGTGGAGCCGATGGACACGGGGCGAGTGGACGGCGCGGGCAGCGCGGACGACGCGGGCGACGCGGAGGGCGCGGGCGCGGCGGCGCGGTCGCGCGCGGATACGGGGCCCGGGCCCGGGCCGGGTGGTCCGGGCGCTACGGGTGGTCCGGGTGCGCCGGGTGCCGACCCGGACGAGGCGCGGCGGGCCGGCGTACGCCGGATGAAGCTGATCGCGACCGGCTTCCTGCTGGTCGCGACCGTGGTGTACGGCCTGGCGAAGTGGGCCGGATCACAGGGCGCGGGCGGCTGGGCCGGTTACGTGGCGGCGGCGGCCGAGGCGGGCATGGTGGGTGCGCTCGCCGACTGGTTCGCGGTCACCGCGCTCTTCCGCCGCCCGCTGGGCCTGCCGATCCCGCACACCGCGATCATCCCGACGAAGAAGGACGCGCTGGGTGCGAGCCTCGGCGACTTCGTGGGCGAGAACTTCCTCTCCTCCGACGTCGTACGGACCCGGCTGCGCGCGGTCGGCATCGGGTCGCGGCTGGGCGGGTGGCTGTCCGAGCCGGCCAACGCGGACAAGGTGACCGATCAGGCGGCGGCCGCGCTGCGCGGCGCCCTGCGGGTGCTGCGCGACTCCGACGTGCAGGCGGTCGTCGGTGAGGCGATCACCCGGCGGGCCGAGGCCCACGAGATCGGGCCGGGGCTCGGCAAGCTGCTGGAGCGGGTGGTCGCCGACGGCGGCCACAAGCGGCTGGTGGACCTGGTGTGCGTACGCGCCCACGACTGGCTGGTGGAGCACGGCGACTCCGTGATGGTGGCGGTGCAGGGCGGGGCGCCCGGCTGGACGCCGCGGTTCGTGGACCGCAGGATCGGCGAGCGCGTCTACAAGGAGTTGCTGAGGTTCGTCACCGAGATGCGGGACTCGCCGGGGCACCCGGCGCGTGGTGCGGTGGACCGGTTCCTCGGGGATTTCGCGGGCGAGTTGCAGTCCGACCCGGACACCCGGGCGCGGGTGGAGCGGCTGAAGAGGGATCTGCTGGCGCGCAGCGAGGTGCAGGACCTCATCGCCAGTGCGTGGGGCGCGGTGCGGGCGATGGTGGTGGCCGCGGCGGACGACGAGCACAGCGAGTTGCGGCGGCGCGCGCGGACGTCCCTGCTGGCGCTCGGTGCGCGGTTGAGCAGCGACGCGCGGCTCCAGGCCAAGGTCGACGGGTGGCTGGAGGACGCGGCGACCTATCTCGTGACGACCTATCGCGACGAGATCACCTCGCTCATCAGTGAGACCGTCGCGGGGTGGGACGCGGAGCAGACCTCCCGCAAGATCGAGGCCCACGTCGGGCGTGACCTCCAGTTCATCCGGATCAACGGGACGGTGGTGGGCGCGATGGCCGGGCTGCTCATCTACGCGATCTCCCGCGTGGCGGGTGGCTGAACCCCCCGGGGTGCCTGGTGCTGTCGGTCCAGGGACCACCTGTCGGCGGGGGGTCTCGCTGGGGGTACCCCCTCCGGGGGAGTTCCCCGCGCCCCTGAGTGACTGCGGCTCCTTCCGCGGAAAGAGGGCCGACCTCAACGGCGCCGGCCGAAGGCGGCTTCGGGGAGACGTTGACGGGTCGGGCGGTTCGCAGGGAGGATCGGGGGAGACATCCGATGACCTGGTGAGGGCAGGGTGGCCCGTCCCCCGCCGGAGGCGCCCCCCAGGGGGTCGGCGGACCCTGAACCACGTATGGAGTGCACCTGTGAAGCTGTTGCGTGTCGGACCCGTCGGGGCGGAACGCCCGGCCCTGCTGGACCGCGAAGGCGTCCCGCGGGACCTCAGCGGGATCGTCTCCGAGATCGACGGGGCGCTGCTCGCGGACCCGGCCGCGCTCGCGCGGATCGCCGCAGCGGAGGCCGAGGGCACGCTGCCCGCGCTGGACCCCGCGGAGCGGGTCGGCCCGCCGCTGGCCCGCATCGGCAAGATCGTCTGCATCGGGCTGAACTACCACGACCACGCCGAGGAGACCGGCGCCCAACCGCCCGCCGAGCCCGTGGTGTTCATGAAGGCACCGGACACCGTGGTCGGCCCCGACGACACCGTGCTGGTGCCGCGGGGCAGCGAGAAGACCGACTGGGAGGTGGAGTTGGCGGTCGTCATCGGGCGCGAACTGCGGTACGCCGCCTCGCACGAGGAGGCGATGGCGGCCGTCGCCGGGTACGCGGTGGCGCACGATGTGTCCGAGCGGGCCTTCCAGATCGAGCGCGGCGGGCAGTGGGACAAGGGCAAGAACTGCGAGACGTTCAACCCGCTCGGCCCCTGGCTGGTCACCGCGGACGAGGTGCCGGACCCGCAGGCGCTGCCGCTGAAGCTGTGGGTGAACGGCGAGTTGAAGCAGGACGGCTCGACCGCGAGCCAGATCTTCCCGGTGGCCGAAGTGGTGCGCTACCTCAGCCAGTTCATGACCCTGTACCCGGGTGACGTGATCAACACCGGCACCCCCGCGGGCGTGGCGCTCGGGCAGCCCGAGCCCAAGCCGTACCTCAGGCCCGGTGACGTGGTCGAGCTCAGCATCGACGGACTCGGCCGCCAGCGCCAGGAGTTCAAGGGCGCCTGACCCCTCGGGGTGGCCCGGAAGGGACCACCCCGGCGGGTCAGAGCCGTACGGTCTCCCCGGTGGCCGCGGAGCGGTGGGCCGCTTCGATGACGTCCAGGGCCGCGGCGGCGTCGTGTGCCGTCACCGGGGCGGCCGCACCGGTGCGGAGCGCGGCCGCCACGGCCGCGTAGTACGCGGGGTAGTCGCCCGGGAGGGTGGGCACCGGGGCCGTGGTGCCGTCCGAACCGGCCGAGCCCTCGGTGCCGGCGGTGCCCCGGTCGGCGGGCGGTGCCTCGCCCCACGGGGTGCCGTCGCCCGGGCGGCGGCCGGCGCGGAGGGCCGCCTCCTGCGGGTCCAGCCCGTGCACGACATACCCCGCGGTGCTGCCGAGCACGCGGAAGCGCGGCCCGAGCAGCGGCGTGACGGCGCTCATCCACAGGTGGGAGCGCACCCCGGAGGCGTGGGTGAGCGCGATGAAGGCGTCGTCGTCGGCGCTCGCACCCGGGCGTACCGCGGCGGCCTCGGCGTAGACCAGCGCGGCCGGGCCGAAGAGCGCGAGCGCCTGGTCGACGAGATGCGCGCCGAGATCGTAGAGCAGACCTCCGATGTCCGCCGGGTCGCCCGACTCCCGCCAGCCGCCCTTGAGCTGGGGGCGCCACCGTTCGAACCGGGACTCGAAGCGGCGCACCTCGCCGAGCGCGCCGCGCTCGATCAGATCGCGCACCGTGCGGAAGTCGCCGTCCCAGCGGCGGTTCTGGAAGACGCCGAGCAGCAGGCCGCGGGCCTCGGCGAGCGCGGCGAGGGTACGGGCCTCGGCGGCGGTGGCGGCCAGCGGCTTGTCCACGACCACCGGCAGCCCGGCCTCCAACGCCTCGGTGGCCAGCGGCACATGGGTGCGGTTGGGGGAGGCGAGCACCACCAGGTCGAGTTCCCCGGCCCGCGCCCACAACTCCTCGGCACGGTCGGCGAAGCGTACGCCCGGGTGTTCGGCGGCGGCCTGCGCCCGGCGTTCCGGGCTGCTCGTGACGATCGTGTCCAGGACGAGGCCGGGGGTCGCGGCGATCAGCGGGGCGTGGAAGAACGAGCCGGCCGGACCGTATCCGACCAGGCCGACCCGCAGCGGTGGGGGAGTGCTCATGCCGTCACTCTCGCACGACCCCCGGCGCGGCCCTCCGGCCGGCCGCGGCGGGGCGGGCACCCGGCCCGGGTGGGCACCCGTACGCCCGTACGCAGGCGGTATGCCGGGGACGGGCCCGGGGGCCGGCCGGGCGTGGCCGACGGATCTGGGAGGATCGTGGGATGAGTGATGCGGCTGATTCCCGGGCCCCGATCCGCGCGGGCATCCCGGAGCACGGCCGGGTGCCGAAGTACTTCGCGGTGAAGACCCGGCTGGAGGGCATGCTCGACGACCTCGGGGAAGGCGGGCTGCTGCCGACCGAGCGGGAGTTGGCGGCGGACTTCGCGGTGGCGCGGGAGACCGTACGGCAGGCGCTGCGCGAACTGCTCATCCAGGGCCGGGTCCGCCGCAAGGGCCGCGGCACCGTGGTGGCCGGGCCCAAGCTGGTCCAGCCGCTGTCCACGGCGAGCTACACCGAGGGCGTACGGCGGCAGGGCCGCGTCCCCGGGCGCAATCTGATCGGCCTGGAACAGCTGGAGGCCGACCCCACGCTCGCCGCCGAGCTGCGGATCGGGACGGGGGACCCGGTCTGGCACATGGAGCGGGTGCTGCTCGCGGACGAGGAGCGGGTCGGACTGGAGAGCACGTACCTGTCCGTCGCGCGACTTCCCCATCTCGCACGGGACTTCGCGCCCGACACCTCCTTCTACGCGTTCCTGAGCGAGCGGATGGGGCTGGCGCCGACGGTGGTGGACGAGCGGATCGAGACGGTGCTGGCGACGCCGCGGGAGGCGTTGCTCATCGGCACGCCGCCGGCTTTGCCGATGCTGCTGCTGCACCGGTCGAGCAAGGACGCGTCCGGGGTGCCCCTGGAGCGGGTGCGGTCCCTGTATCGGGGGGATCGGTTCAGCTTCACCGTCCACCTGGACTAGGAGCAATACCGGTGACTTTGGTGGTGTCTGGTCGTTGGTTGGTGTGTGCCAAGGCCTGGACAGGTGAAGTGGTCGGGGGTTGAGCGGTTCTCGGATCGGATCGCGTTGGGGGTGCTCACGCGGGCTTTCCCGCCCGAGTTGATCGACGAGGTCGTCGCCGAGTGTG
>NZ_JBFBIV010000128.1:0-19916 GCF_040702025.1 Streptomyces sp. NPDC088194
GGCCGGCCGACCGGTGCTGACGGGGCGTCCGGGAACGGCCGCCGAGCCGACGAGGGGCGCCGCACCGACCGGGGCCGGCTCTCCGGCGCCGGCGGGATCTCCGACGGCCCCCGGCCTTCCGGCGAGCGCCGGGCCGACCGGGCACCCAGCGCACCGCGCGCGGGCCAGGGCGCCGAGGGCGCGCCCGCGGGTTCCGGGCGGCGGATGCCGTCCCCCGCGGGTCGCGTGCGGCGGGCCGCCGCCGGCGACGGCCCGGCCGCCCCGCGCGGCAGCGCGAGCACCGCGGACCACGGCGGCTCCCGGGCCGCCGCCGCGGAGCGCGCCGCCGTGCGCCGCGCGGCAACGCCCCCGTCGGAGCGCCCGCGCGGCGCATCCGTACCGGCCGCCCGCCCGCCCCGGTACACGGCCGGCGGCAACCGGCCGCGCGGCAGCGCGCGGCGCGGCGCGGCACGGCTGCCGAAGCAGGTGCGCGACGCGTGGGACCGCCCGCTCACCGCGTACTACGTGATCCTCGGCGCCGGGCTGCTGATCACCGTGCTCGGCCTGGTGATGGTCTACTCCGCGTCGATGATCCAGGCGCTGCGCTACGGCCTGCCGTCGACGTACTACTTCCGCAAGCAGCTGATGGCCGTGGCGATCGGCTCGGTGCTGCTGTACGCGGCGGCGCGGATGCCGATCCGGCTGCACCGGGCGCTGGCCTACCCGCTGCTGCTCGGCGCGGTCTTCCTGATGTGCCTGGTCCAGGTGCCGGGGATAGGGCAGACGGTCAACGGCAACACCAACTGGCTGTCCATCGGCGGCCCGTTCCAGCTCCAGCCCAGCGAGTTCGGCAAGCTCGCCCTGGTGATGTGGGGCGCCGACCTGCTGGCCCGCAAGAACGAGAAGAAGCTGCTCACCCAGTGGAAGCACCTGCTGGTGCCGCTGGTGCCGGTCGCCGTGCTGCTGCTCGGCCTGATCATGCTCGGCGGCGACATGGGCACCACCATGGTGCTCACCGCGGTCCTGTTCGGCCTGCTGTGGCTGGCCGGCGCCCCCACCCGGCTGTTCACCGGCGTGCTGGCCGCGGCCGGCGTGCTGGCCGCGCTCTTCGTGGCGACCAGCCCCAACCGGATGGGCCGGCTGCACTGCATCGCCGCGACCTCACCCGGCGCCAACGACCAGTGCTGGCAGGCCGTGCACGGCATCTACGCCCTCGCGTCCGGCGGCTGGTTCGGCACCGGCCTGGGCGCGAGCGTGGAGAAATGGGGCGAACTTCCCGAGCCGCACACCGACTTCATCTTCGCCGTGACCGGTGAGGAACTGGGCCTGGCGGGCACGCTGTCCGTACTCGCCCTCTTCGCGGCACTAGGCTACGCGGGTATCCGCGTGGCCGGTCGCACGGAGGACCCCTTCGTCAGGTTCGCAGCGGGTGGCGTGACCACCTGGATCACGGTCCAATCCGTGATCAACGTCGGTGCGGTGCTCGGCCTGCTGCCGATCGCCGGTGTCCCGCTCCCGCTGTTCTCCTACGGAGGCTCGGCCCTCCTGCCGACCATGTACGCCGTGGGGCTGCTGATCTCCTTCGCCAGAAGCGAGCCGGCGGCGCGGGCGGCCCTGGCCATGCGGGAGCGCAACTCCCTGACCGGGGTGATGAAAAGGACGATGCGACGGCGTACCGGAAGGCGGCCGTCGGGAGAGCGGTGAATGACGGTGCATGTCGTACTCGCCGGTGGGGGGACCGCCGGCCACATCGAGCCGGCGCTCGCGCTCGCCGATGCCCTGCGCAGGCAGGACCCGACCGTGGGAATCACCGCACTGGGTACCGAGCGCGGCCTGGAGACCAGGCTCGTGCCCGAGCGGGGCTACGAACTCGCCCTCATCCCCGCGGTCCCGCTGCCGCGCCGGCCCACCCCCGAACTGATCACCGTCCCCGGCCGGCTGCGCGGCACCATCAAGGCCGCCGAGCAGATCCTGGAGCGCACCAAGGCCGACTGCCTGGTCGGCTTCGGCGGCTACGTCGCCCTGCCCGGCTACCTCGCCGCCAAGCGCCTCGGCGTGCCGATCGTCGTCCACGAGGCCAACGCCCGGCCGGGCCTGGCCAACAAGATCGGCTCCCGCTACGCGCACACCGTGGCCGTCTCCACCCCGGACAGCAAGCTGCGCGACTCGCACTACATCGGCATCCCGCTGCGCCGCTCCATCGCCACCCTCGACCGGGCCGCCGCCCGCCCCGAGGCCCGGCACGCGTTCGGCCTCGACCAGAACCTGCCGACGCTGCTGGTCTCCGGCGGCTCCCAGGGCGCCCGGCGGCTCAACGAGGTGGTGACCACGGTCGCCCCGCGGCTCCAGCAGTCCGGGGTGCAGATCCTGCACGCGGTCGGCCCGAAGAACGAACTGCCGCAGTCCGACAACATGCCCGGCATGCCGCCGTACCGTCCGGTGCCCTACCTCGACCGGATGGATCTCGCCTACGCCGCCGCCGACATGATGCTGTGCCGGGCCGGCGCGATGACCGTCGCCGAACTCTCCGCGGTGGGGCTGCCCGCGGCGTACGTGCCGCTGCCGATCGGCAACGGCGAGCAGCGGCTCAACGCGCAGCCGGTGGTCAAGGCCGGCGGCGGCGTGCTGGTGGACGACGCGGAGCTGACGCCGGACTGGGTGCTGGGGAACGTCCTTCCCGTCCTCACCGACCCGCACCGGCTGTACGACATGTCCCGCGCCGCCGCGGAGTTCGGCCGCCGCGACGCGGACGAGCTGCTGATGCGAATGGTCTACGAGGCGATCGCCGCCCGGCGGTAACGGGGACTCCCGCGGCGGGTTGCCGTACCCGCGGGCGAACCCGTTGCAGGATAGGAGCACCATCGCCCACCCCGGAGGCCGAGATGACCCGACTGGCAGCGCCCGGCGCGAGCCGCGTGCGGGGCGGCCCGCTCCGACCGTCGCCTCGGCCACCCCGCGGCACGGCGCGCCGCAGGCGGAACGTACTGCTGCTCGCGCTGGTCGCGTTGACTGTGGTCGGCGGGGGCGGCGGCTACCTCGTGTACGGCTCTCCGCTGCTGCGGGCCGAACGCGTCAAGGTCACCGGGAACTCCGTATTGACCGATGATCAGATCGTCGGCGCGGCGAAAGTCCCGCTCGGCGGCGCCCTGTTCTCCGTGGACACCGGCGCCGTCGGCAAACGGCTCACCACCGCGCTCCCGCGCATCGACCACGTGGACGTGGACCGCTCCTGGCCGCACACCGTCAAGCTGCGGATCGTCGAACGGACCCCGTCGGCCGTGCTCAAGAACGGCACCCGCTACACCGAAGTCGACCGCGGCGGCGTGCGATTCGCCACCGTCGACCGGGCGCCGCGCGGGGTGCCGCTGGTGCAGTTGACCGACCCGCAGGCCGCGAGCGTTCGCCAATTCGGCACAAAGGGACTGCTGCGCGCCGCCATTGCCGTCTCGGCCGAGTTGCCGCAATCCCTCAGTGGCCACGCCACCGCGATCCGGGTGCGTTCCTACGACGGCATCACCGTCGAACTCTCCGGCGGGCGCGAGGTGGTGTGGGGGAGTTCCGAGAACGGCGCACGCAAGGCGCGCACGCTCGCCGCGCTGATGAAGGCGCAGCCGGACGCGACGCACTACGACGTCAGTGCGCCCACCGCCCCTGCTGCTTCCGGGAGTTGACGGCTGGGAGGCCAGCCGCGACAAGGCGTTCGCACCCGGCTGCGCGAAGGACGGCGTGATCACATAGGGTGAAAAGAAAAACGGGAGGTTCGGCGTGTTCGTTGAACCGCCACCGCTTGTCGACTTAGTGTCTCGTCCCAAGGGAACACATGGGACTGGCGTACTGGTAACCCTAAACCTCAGGGTTAGGGTTCGGAACGGCACCGGCGAGCGTACCGACCGTCCCACACGATTCGTAACTCGAGGCGAGAGGCCTTCGACGTGGCAGCACCGCAGAACTACCTCGCAGTCATCAAGGTCGTCGGCATCGGCGGCGGTGGCGTCAACGCCATCAACCGGATGATCGAGGTCGGTCTCAAGGGCGTCGAGTTCATCGCGATCAATACCGATGCGCAGGCCCTGCTCATGAGCGACGCCGACGTCAAGCTGGACGTCGGCCGCGAACTGACCCGGGGCCTCGGCGCCGGCGCCAACCCCGACGTCGGCCGCAAGGCCGCGGAGGACCACCGCGAGGAGATCGAAGAGGTGCTCAAGGGCGCCGACATGGTCTTCGTCACCGCGGGCGAGGGGGGCGGCACCGGCACCGGCGGCGCCCCCGTCGTGGCCAACATCGCCCGCTCGCTGGGGGCGCTCACCATCGGCGTGGTGACCCGACCCTTCACCTTCGAGGGCCGCCGCCGCGCCAACCAGGCCGAGGACGGCATCGCCGGCCTGCGGGAGAACGTCGACACGCTGATCGTGATCCCCAACGACCGGCTGCTGTCGATCTCCGACCGCCAGGTGAGCGTGCTGGACGCCTTCCGCTCCGCGGACCAGGTGCTGCTCTCCGGCGTGCAGGGCATCACCGACCTGATCACCACCCCCGGCCTGATCAACCTCGACTTCGCCGACGTCAAGTCGGTGATGTCCGAGGCGGGTTCCGCGCTGATGGGCATCGGCTCCGCCCGCGGCGACGACCGCGCGGTGGCGGCCGCGGAGATGGCGATCTCCTCGCCGCTGCTGGAGGCGTCGATCGACGGCGCCCGCGGTGTGCTGCTCTCCATCTCCGGTGGCTCCGACCTCGGCCTGTTCGAGATCAACGAGGCGGCCCAACTGGTCAGCGAGGCCGCCCACCCCGAGGCGAACATCATCTTCGGCGCGGTCATCGACGACGCCCTCGGCGACGAGGTGCGGGTGACCGTCATCGCGGCCGGCTTCGACGGCGGCCAGCCGCCCACCAAGGGCAGCCGGGACAAACTGGTCGGCGGCTACACCGCCCGTGACGACTCGTCGGGCTCTTCGTCCGGCACCCCGACCGGTTCGTCCGGCGCCGGTGCCGGCCGGGGCGCCGGCTCCGACGCGGGCCGGCTGACCCCGTCGTTCACCGGTATCGGCAGCGTGCCGGCGCCGGTCGAGCGGGAGCCCGAGCCGGACAGCGAGCCGGTCGCCGAGAACCCCGGCACCCCGTCCGGCCCGCTGGTCCCGCCGGCCCGGCCGTACCAGGACCCGGCCGTCGAGGAACTCGACGTTCCCGACTTCCTGAAGTGACCGCCCGGAAGTGATAGGGCACAGCACGGCAGTGGACGGCGCGCACTTCGCCTTCACCGACAGGTGGGGCGGGGTGAGCGCCGTTCCGTATGACAGCCTCAACCTCGGTGGCGCGGTGGGCGACGACCCGGCCGCGGTCCGGGTCAACCGCGAGCGCGCCGCGCGGGCGCTCGGCCGCGACGCGGACCGGGTGGTGTGGATGCACCAGGTGCACGGCCGCGACGTCGTGGTCGTCGACGCACCCTGGGGCGAGAGACCGGTCCCGGCGGCCGACGCCGTCGTCACCACCCGCGCGGACCTGACCCTCGCGGTGCTCACCGCCGACTGCGTACCGGTGTTGCTCGCCGACCCCGCCGCCGGCGTGGTCGCCGCCGCGCACGCCGGACGGCCCGGACTGGTGGCCGGCGTGGTGCCGGCCGCGGTCGGCGCGATGGTCGCGGCCGGCGCGCGGCCGGAGCGGATCAGCGCACTGCTCGGCCCCTCGGTGTGCGGTAAGTGCTATGAGGTGCCCGCCGCGCTCCGGAGCGAGGTCGCGTCCGCCGTACCCGAGTCGTACGCCGAGACGAGTTGGGGTACGCCCGCGCTCGATGTGAGCGCCGGCGTGATCGCCCAACTCGCGCGCTGCGGCGTACGGGTGATCGAGGGTCCGACGGTCTGCACGCGGGAGTCCGCCGACCACTTCTCGTACCGCCGCGACCGCACCACCGGCCGGCTGGCGGGCTATGTCTGGCGCGACGGCGGGCCGGACGGCACGGCCGCCGCGGCGCCGGAACGGACCGGGTGAACGGGCGTGTCGAGCAGAGCCGAAGAGATCGCCGCGAACCTGGCGGTGGTACGGGAACGGATCGCGCGCGCCTGCGAGGCGGCCGGCCGGCGCCACGACGAGGTCACCCTGATCGTGGTGACGAAGACCTACCCGGCCGAGGACGTCCGGGTGCTGTCCGGCCTCGGTGTGCGGCAGGTCGCGGAGAACCGCGACCAGGACGCCGGACCCAAGGCCGCCGCATGCGCCGACCTCCCGCTGACCTGGCACTTCGTCGGCCAGTTGCAGACCAACAAAGCGCGCTCCGTGGTCCGTTACGCTGACCACGTGCACTCCGTCGACCGCCTTCGCCTGGTCACCGCACTGTCCGCCGCGGCCACCGCCGCGGGAAGACGGCTCGGCTGCCTGGTGCAGGTCGCCCTCGACGCGGAGTCCGGCGACCGGGGCGAACGCGGCGGGGTGGCACCCGACGCGGTGGGCCCGCTGGCCGACGCGATCGCCGCCGCCGACGGGCTGCGGCTCGACGGTGTGATGACGGTCGCGCCGCTGGCGGGGGCGTACGCGGGTCAACCCCGCGCGGCCTTCGATCGGTTGGCGGAAATCTCATCCCGCCTGCGCGAGACGCATCCGGCTGCGAACATGGTCTCGGCAGGGATGAGTCAGGATCTGGACGAAGCGGTGGCCGCCGGAGCGACACATGTACGCGTCGGTACGGCGGTACTCGGAGTCCGTCCCGGGCTCCGGTAACGTCACCAAACAAGTCGGACCACAGCATAAATATGGTGTGGCGGCCGCCCCGAGCGGCGGCCGCGGACCGAACCCCGCTGAGAGGACGCAGAGCATGGCCGGCGCGATGCGCAAGATGGCGGTCTACCTCGGTCTCGTGGAGGACGACGGATACGACGGACCGGGGTTCGACCCCGACGACGAGTTCGAGCCCGAGATGGCCACGCCGCCCAGCGGCCGGGCCGACCCGGAGCCCGAACGCGCCGCCCCTCGTAGGCCGCACAGCCAGCACGTGCCGCCGAGCCCGCAGCCGCAGGACGACCCCCCGCGGCTGGTGCATGCCCCGGCGCCGCGTGAACCGCGGATCGCCCCAGTGGCATCCATCACACCCGAACGTCAGAACCTGGAGAAGAACGCACCGGTGATCATGCCCAAGGTCGTGTCAGAGCGGGAACCGTACCGGATCACCACGCTGCACCCCCGGACCTACAACGAAGCCCGTACCATCGGGGAACACTTCCGTGAAGGCACCCCGGTGATCATGAACTTGACCGAGATGGACGACACCGACGCGAAGCGACTTGTCGACTTTGCCGCCGGTCTGGTCTTCGGCCTGCACGGCAGCATCGAGCGGGTGACGCAGAAGGTCTTTCTGCTCTCGCCTGCTAACGTCGATGTCACGGCGGAGGACAAGGCTCGCATCGCCGAGGGTGGGTTCTTCAACCAGAGCTAGCCTGAACCTGGTCTGACCAGGCAGAACGCAACCGCACGACATGTAGGACCCGGCCGGCAGGCCGATGGATGAGCAGGGGAGAGGGAAGCGCGATGAATGTCGCACTCCAGGTGCTGTACATCGCGCTGTACGTCTTCCTGTTCGTGCTCATCTTCCGATTGGTGATGGATTACGTCTTCCAGTTCGCCCGTTCGTGGCACCCTGGGAAGGCGATGGTGGTCATCCTGGAAGCCACCTACACTGTCACCGATCCGCCACTTAAGCTTCTGCGGCGTTTCATCCCGCCGCTACGTCTCGGGGGCGTGGCGCTCGACCTGTCCTTCTTCGTATTGATGATCATCGTGTTCATCCTGATCTCCGTCGTAGGGGGTTTGATGTGAACGGTGTGGGCTCCCGATATGTCGACGATCACGTTGAGGTGAAGAGATGCCGCTGACCCCCGAGGACGTTCGGAACAAGCAGTTCACGACCGTCCGCCTCCGAGAGGGCTATGACGAGGACGAGGTCGACGCCTTCCTCGACGAGGTGGAGTCGGAACTGACCCGACTGCTCCGCGAGAACGAGGACCTGCGGGCCAAGTTGGCCGCTGCGACTCGGGCCGCCGCTGCCAACCAGCAGCCGCAGAACATGCGCAAGCCGGAGCAGCAGGATCGTCCGGTCCCCGCCGCCATATCCGGACCGCAGCCGGTGCAGCAGCAGATGCCGCAGCAGCAGATGGGCCCGCCCCAACTGCCGGGTGGCGCACCGCAGCTGCCGGCTGGACCGAGTGGGCAGCAGCAGCACGGCCCCGGCCCGGGCCAGATGGGGCAGATGGGGCAGCACCCCATGCAGCAGCAAGGCCCCGGCCCGATGGGCCAGATGGGCCAGCACCCGATGCAGCAGCAGGGGCACCCCATGCAGCAGCAGGGTCCTGGTGGCATGCAGGGTCCCGGTGGTCCGGGTATGCAGGGGCCTGGTGGTCCCGGCGGTCCGGGCATGCAGGGCGGCCCCGGCCCGATGGGCCAGCACCCGATGCAGCAGCAGGGCCCCGGTGGCGACAGCGCCGCCCGCGTCCTCTCGCTCGCCCAGCAGACCGCCGACCAGGCGATCGCCGAGGCGCGGTCCGAGGCCAACAAGATCGTGGGCGAAGCGCGCAGCCGCGCCGAGGGCCTGGAGCGGGACGCCCGCGCCAAGGCCGACGCGCTGGAGCGGGACGCCCAGGAGAAGCACCGCGTGGCCATGGGCTCCCTGGAGTCCGCGCGGGCGACGCTCGAGCGCAAGGTCGAGGACCTGCGCGGGTTCGAGCGGGAGTACCGCACCCGGCTGAAGTCCTACCTGGAGTCGCAGCTGCGCCAGTTGGAGAACCAGGCGGACGACTCGCTCGCCCCGCCGCGGACCTCCCCGCCGGCGCCGTCGCTGCCCTCCGCGCCTTCCATGGGCGGCAGTTCCATGGGTGGTGGCGGTTCCATGGGCGGCAGCAGCTCCATGGGCGGGATGGCGCCCGCGGGTGCCGGAGCGATGGGTCACGGCGGTTCCGGTGGGCCTTCCTACGGAGCCGGTGCCGCGCAGAACGGCTCCATGGGCGGCGGGCACACACCCGGGCCCACGTATGGGGGCCAGCAGCAGATGTCGCCCGCGATGACGCAGCCGATGGCTCCGGTACGGCCGCAGGGGCCGCAGCCGTTGCAGCAGGCACCGACGCCGATGCGAGGGTTCCTGATTGACGAGGACGACAACTAGGACGTCGCTCTCCCAGCACGACGAAGGTCCGGGCCCCCGGGGAAACATTTCCCCAGCGGGGCCCGGACCTTTTGTGCTGCCCGCCCACCCGCCCCTCAGGGTGCCCGGGGCGAGCGCCACCCGGTCCGCGACGTCGAACCCGGACTGCGGGTCACCTCCGCGGCGGCGGAGAACTCGCCCCGAGCGGTCTTGTGAACCTATCGCCCATCTCTGACATTCGGCATATGCGGCACTTCTCAGACTCCGCGTGAGATCCCGAACGCGAACCCGTGCTGTGCGTCGTGCACGGCAGAAGCGCCGGTCGCCCGCAGCACGGAATCGGCCCAACCGGAGTCGTTCCAGCTGCCCTCGACCATGTCGAGCGCCAGCACTTCCTCGGCGATCATCGACGCGTGCTCGCGGATCGCCTCACCCGCGTTCACCTCGGTCGCCGCCCAGGTGACGGTGATGCGGTCCGAGACGTCGAATCCGCGGCTCTTGCGCTCCGCCTGTACCAGCCGTACGAACTCTCGTGCCAGGCCGGCCTTCTCCAACTCGGGCGTGATCGTGAGGTCGAGCGCCACGGTCGCACCGGAGTCCGACGCGACCGACCACCCCTCGCGAGGAGTCTCCGTGACGATGACCTCCTCCGGGGAGAGCGAGACCCTCTCACCGTCGACCTCGACACTCGTGGTGCCGCTCTCCCGCAACTGCGCCGACAGGACACTCGCGTCGGCGGCGGCGACGGCGGCCGCGACCGCCTGGACCCCCTTGCCGAACCGCTTGCCCAGCGCGCGGAAGTTGGCCTTGGCGCTGGTGTCGACCAGCGACCCGCCCACCTCGGAGAGGGACGCGAGCGAGGAGACGTTCAGCTCCTCCGCGATCTGGTCGCGCAGTTCGGACGGCAGCGTCGCGAAACCGCTCGCTGCCACCAGCGCGCGGGACAGCGGCTGCCGGGTCTTCACCCCGGACTCCGCGCGGGTGGCGCGGCCGAGTTCGACCAGCCGGCGGACCAGCCGTACCTGCTCGGACAGCGCCGGGTCGATCCGCTCGGCGTCGGCCACCGGCCACTCGGCGAGGTGGACCGAGTCGGGGGCCTCGGGCACCACCGGGACCACCAGGTCCTGCCAGACCCGCTCGGTGATGAACGGCACCAGCGGCGCCATCAGCCGGGTGAAGGTCTCCAGCACGTCGTGCAGGGTGCGCAGCGCGGCCGCGTCGCCCTGCCAGAACCGCCGCCGGGAGCGCCGGACATACCAGTTGGACAGGTCGTCGACGAAGGCGGACAGCAGCTTGCCGGCCCGCTGGGTGTCGAAGTCCTCCAGCGCGGCGGTGGTGTCGCGGACCAGCGCGTTGAGCTCGCCGACCAGCCAGCGGTCCAGCAGCGGCCGGTCCGCCACCGCCGGGTCGGCCGCGGACGGCGCCCAGCCGGAGGTGCGGGCGTACAGCGCCTGGAAGGCGACCGTGTTCCAGTAGGTGAGCAGCGTCTTGCGGACCACCTCCTGGATGGTGCCGTGCCCGACCCGGCGGGCCGCCCACGGCGAGCCGCCCGCGGCCATGAACCAGCGCACCGCGTCGGCGCCGTGCTGGTCCATCAGCGGGATCGGCTCCAGGATGTTGCCGAGGTGCTTGGACATCTTGCGGCCGTCCTCGGCGAGGATGTGGCCGAGGCAGACCACGTTCTCGTACGAGGACCGGTCGAAGACCAGGGTGCCGATGGCCATCAGCGTGTAGAACCAGCCGCGGGTCTGGTCGATCGCCTCGGAGATGAACTGCGCGGGGTAGGTCCGCTCGAAGATCTCCTTGTTGCGGTACGGGTAGCCCCACTGCGCGAACGGCATCGACCCGGAGTCGTACCAGGCGTCGATCACCTCGGGCACCCGGGTCGCGGTCTGCCCGCACTCCGGGCAGGGGAAGGTGACCGCGTCGATGTACGGGCGGTGCGGGTCGAGGCCGGACTGGTCGGTACCGGTCAGCTCGGTGAGGTCGGCGCGCGAGCCGGCGCAGGTGAGGTGGCCGTCGGCGCAGCGCCAGATGGGCAGCGGGGTGCCCCAGTAGCGGTTGCGGGACAGCGCCCAGTCCACGTTGTTGTCCAGCCAGTCGCCGTAGCGGCCGTGCTTGACGGTCTCCGGGTACCAGTTGGTGCGCTCGTTCTCCCGCAGCAGCGCGTCCTTGACCGCGGTGGTGCGGATGTACCAGGACGGCTGGGCGTAGTAGAGCAGCGCGGTGTGGCAGCGCCAGCAGTGCGGGTAGCTGTGCTCGTAGGGCAGGTGCCGGAAGAGCCGGCCGGCCGCGTCGAGTTCGGCGACCAGCGTCTCGTCGGCCTTCTTGAAGAAGACCCCGCCGACCAGCGGCACGTCCGGCTGGAAGGTGCCGTCCGGGCGGACCGGGTTGACCACCGGCAGGCCGTACGCGCGGCAGGTCCTGAGGTCGTCCTCGCCGAACGCGGGGGACTGGTGCACCAGCCCGGTGCCGTCCTCGGTGGTGACGTACTCGGCGTTGACGACGAAGTGCGCGTCGGGGATGTCCACGTAGTCGAACGGGCGCTGGTACGTCCAGCGCTCCATCTCGCGGCCGGTGAAGGTCTGCCCGGTCGTGGCCCATCCTTCGCCGAGCGCCTTGCCGAGCAGCGGTTCGGCGACGACCAGCCGCTCGGTGCCGTCGGTGGCCACCACGTACGTCACGTCGGGGTGCGCGGCGACCGCCGTGTTGGAGACCAGGGTCCAGGGGGTGGTCGTCCACACCAGGAGCGAAGCCTCGCCGGCCAGCGGGCCGGAGGTGAGCGGGAAGCGCACGTAGACCGAGGGGTCGACGACCGTCTCGTAGCCCTGCGCGAGTTCGTGGTCGGACAGCCCGGTCTGGTCGCGCGGGCACCAGGGGGCGACCCGGTAGTCCTGCACCAGCAGGCCCTTGTCGAAGATCTGCTTGAGCGACCACCACACCGACTCGATGTACTGGGGGTCCATGGTGCGGTAGGCGTCGTCGAGGTCCACCCAGTAACCCATGCGCGTGGTCAGCTCGGTGAAGGCGTCGGTGTGCCGGGTCACCGACGCGCGGCACTTCGCGTTGAACTCCGCGATGCCGTACTTCTCGATGTCCTGCTTGCCGGTGAAGCCCAGTTCCTTCTCCACCGCCAGCTCGACCGGCAGGCCGTGGCAGTCCCAGCCGGCCTTGCGGGTCACGTGGTGGCCCTGCATGGTCTTGAAGCGCGGGAAGACGTCCTTGAAGACGCGCGCCTCGATGTGGTGGGCGCCGGGCATGCCGTTGGCGGTCGGCGGGCCCTCGTAGAAGACCCAGTCCGGGCGGCCCTCGGACTGCTGGACCGAGCGGGCGAAGGTCTTCCGCTCGCTCCACAGCTCCAGCACCTCGTGTTCGAGGGCGGGCAGGTCGACCTGTGCGGGTACCTGGCGGTACTGCGGCTGGCGCGGCTGGCTCATCAGGGTTCTTCCTCCGGCGGACGCTTGTCGCTTGTCGCGTTCTTCCGTCGGAGGGACGAGAGCCTGTGCCGGCGCTCCCGCGGTACCACCCTCCTTGGCGGTGTGCCGGGCCCGTACGGGACCCACCGCCCCCTCATTGGGGTCGCGAGGCCGGTTCTACCAGCGGACGGGTGTGCTCACCGCACGCCCGTGGGCCTTCTTCCGGCGACTCCGGGGTGATCTTCGCACCGCGCACGCCCCCGGGCTTCCACCGTCCCCGGGTCGCTCATGGCTGCGTGCGGCGCTACTCGTCCCATCCACGCCTTTCGCTGCGCCCAGTGTACGGGCCCGCGCGCCGCGCCCGCGCACCGTTTTCCCCCGCCCCGGCCCGGCCGACGCGCCCGCCTTCTTCCGCCCTCCGGTGGCCTTCCACCTGCCCGTCCCGGACGCGGGGTGACCCTGATGGCCGTCTTTGTTCCGGAATGCGGCATGGTTCGCGGGTTACGGCGGAATACCTGACGGTGAGCTGGGCACAACGGATGCAGACCGGTTCCCCGCCGAGGGGTGCCGGTCGGCCCGGCAGCGCGCCCCGTTGCCGCGGATCGATGCCCGATTTACCGTTTCCGGCACGATTCGCGAACGAGATCACTGACGTGAAGGGGTCGCGGCCATGGTCGTGAAGAAGCCCGCCGCCACCGCGGCGGCGGCGAGTGAACCGGCCAAGAAGGCCGCCGGGAAGAAGGCGGCCACGAAGAAGGGCGCGACCGGTACGGAATCGGCGGCGGAGGCGCCCGCCGCCCGCTCGGCCAAACGGACCGCGACCAAGCGGACTGCGGCCAAGCGGACGGCGAAGAAGAGCGCGGCCGGCGGCGCCCACGCCGCGACCCGCCGCACCGGTGGGACCGAGGCTTCTGCGGAGGAGGCGCCGACAGGCGTGGAGGACACAGCCACTGAGGCGACGACGGGGGCGGGGGCGACCGGGGCGGGGACGACCGGGACTGCGGCGCGGAAGAAGACGGCCGCGGCGAAGAAGGCGGCCGCCAAGAAGTCCGCCGCCAAGAAGTCCGCCGCCAAGAAGGCGCCCGCGAAGAAGACCACAGCCAAGAAGGCGGCCGGCAAGAAGGCCGCCGCGAAGAAGACTTCGGCAGCTCAGCGGCCGAAAGCCGAAGCGGCGTCCGCCGGCGAGGCTGGGACCAGGAAGACAGGAGCCCGCAAGGTGGGAGCTAAGAAGACGGTGGCCGGGACGGCCGACTCCGCGGTGCCCGCGGCGCGGAACGCGGCGGAACCGGGCGGCCTCGCGGTGCTGCCCGGCGAGGACCCGTGGACCCCCGAGGAGGTCGAGGAGGCGCGGTCGGAGCTGCTCGCGGAGGTGGAGCGGCTCAAGACGGAGATCGCCTCCTCCGAGGCCGCCGTCGCCGGCCTGCTGCGCGACTCCGGGGACGGCGCGGGCGACGAGGCGGACACCGGGTCCAAGAACATCACCCGCGAGTCGGAGCTGGCGCTCGCCGCGAACACCCGGGAGATGCTCACGCAGGCGGATCACGCGCTGCGCCGGCTCGACGAAGGGACGTACGGGCTCTGCGAGGTCTGCGGCAAGCCGATCGGGAAGGCCCGTATGCAGGCGTTCCCCCGGGCGACGCTGTGCCTCGACGACAAGCAGCGCCAAGAGCGCCGCTGAACGGTGCCCCCGACCCCCCGGGTGCCCCCGTTCTGTCGGCCGGGGGGACCACCCCCCGGTGGGCGGTTGCGCGCATCGGTCCCGCGCCCCTGGGTTTCGCTCGGGCCTTCCGTGAAAGGGCCTCGCTTCTTCCCTGTACCCGGGTGTGCCTGGTTCTCGCGGGGCTTTGGCGGGTTGGACTGCCGTCCGGGCTGCCCCTTGCGGGGGCTCGCCGGATCTTCCCCCGGCATTGGGCTGGTCGCGCAGTTCCCCGCGCCCCTTCGTGGTGGCTGGTTGCCGCGGGGACAGCGCACCTCAGAAGGTCGGCCTACCCAGGGGCGCGTGGGGGTACCTCCCAGGCGAAGCTCTGGGGGAGAACGGCGCGAGCAACCCACCACCGGGAGGTGGTCCCGGAACCGACAGTGCGGGGAAGCCCGGGGGTCGGGGGCCCCTTGGTACCCTCGCACGGAGGGTCGGGCACACAAGGCTAGGGACTGACGTGACGGAAGCGGAGCGCACCATCACCACACCGGAGACGCCGGACGCGGAGGCGGGCGCGGAGAAGGGCGCGGGCGGGGCCACCGAGGCGGCGCCGGCGCCGCGCGGCAGGCGCCGGGTCGCCGTGCTGATAGGCGTCGCGGCACTGGCGTACCTGCTGGACCTGCTCTCGAAGCTGTGGGTGGTGCACAGCCTGGAGAACCATGATCCGGTCGACATCTTCGGCCACTACCTGCGGCTGGACGCGATCCGGAACGGCGGCGCGGCCTTCGGCATCGGCCAGGGCATGACCATCGTGTTCACGGTGATCGCCACCGGCGTCATCGTGGTGATCGTCCGTCTCTCCCGCCGCCTGTACAGCGTCCCGTGGGCGATCGCGCTCGGCCTGCTGCTCGGCGGAGCCTTCGGCAACCTCACCGACCGCGTCTTCCGCACCCCCGGCGGGTTCCAGGGCCGCGTGGTCGACTTCATCGCGCCCGAGCACTTCGCGATCTTCAACCTCGCCGACTCCGCGATCACCTGCGGTGGCGTCCTGATCGTGCTGCTCTCCTTCCTGGGTATCGAGCCGGACGGCAAGCGCCAGCAGCGCGACGACTGACCGCCGGCCCGGGACCGTACGGCGTCCCCCCGGAGGCCGCTTGGAGACCGCGCGGAGGCCGCCCGGCGTCCGGGCCGCGCCGCGTCCGGCATACTCGACCAGGTGAGTACGCTTCCCGAGGTCCGCTCCCTTCCCGTGCCCGACGGCCTGGAGGGCGAGCGCGTCGACGCCGCCATCGCCCGCATGTTCGGCTTCTCCAGGACGAAGGCCGCCGAACTGGCCGCGGCCGGGAAGGTGTCGATCGACGGGGCAGCGGCGGGCAAGTCCGAGCGGGTGCACGGCGGGGCGTGGCTCGAAGTGGAGATGCCCGCGCCGGCCGCCCCCGTACAGATCGTCGCCGAGCCCGTCGAGGGCATGGAGATCGTGTACGACGACGAGGACGTGGTGGTCGTCGTCAAGCCGGTCGGGGTCGCCGCGCACCCCAGCCCCGGGTGGACCGGGACCACCGTGATCGGCGGGCTGGCCGCCGCCGGGTACCGGATCTCGACGTCCGGCGCCGCCGAGCGCCAGGGCATCGTGCACCGGCTGGACGTGGGCACCTCCGGGCTGATGGCCGTGGCCAAGTCCGAGCGGGCGTACACCCGGCTCAAGCAGCAGTTCCGCGACCGCGTGGTGGACAAGCGCTACCACGCCCTGGTGCAGGGCCACCCCGACCCGATGAGCGGCACCATCGACGCGCCGATCGGCCGGCACCCCACCCACGACTACAAGTGGGCGGTGACCGCCGAGGGCAAGCCGTCGGTGACGCACTACGACCTGATCGAGGCGTTCCGCTCCGCGAGCCTGCTCGACATCAAGCTGGAGACCGGCCGCACCCACCAGATCCGGGTGCACATGTCCGCCCACCGCCACCCCTGCGTCGGCGACCTCACCTACGGGGCCGACCCGACGCTGGCCAAGCGGCTCGGGCTGACCCGGCAGTGGCTGCACGCGGTGCGACTGGGCTTCGAGCACCCCGCGGACGGCGAGTGGGTCGAGTTCGAAAGCACGTATCCCCAAGACCTCCAGGCCGCACTGGACGTGGTGAGGGCCGACAGCCAGTAACCGCGTGGCAACCTAGCGGCGTGGATCAACTCGCGCTGTTCTTCGCGATCATGCTGGCCGCGATCGTCATGGTGCCCGTGGCCGAACGGGTCGGGCTGCCCTCGCCGGTGCTGATGACCGTGCTGGGCGGCGTGCTGGCGCTGATCCCGCAGGTGCCGAACATCGAGATCAACCCCGAGTTGATCCTGCCGCTGGTGCTGCCGCCGCTGCTGTACGCCTCGGTGCAGCGCACCTCGTGGCGGCAGTTCGCGGCGAACCGGCGGGCGATCTTCCTGCTCGCGGTCGCCCTGGTGTTCCTCACCACGGCCGCGGTCGCGGCCGTCGCCAACGCGGTGGTGCCCGGGATCACGCTGGCCGCCGCCGTCACCCTCGGCGCCCTGGTGGCCCCGCCGGACCCGGTCGCCGCGACCGCGGTGGCCGGCAGCCTCGGCCTGCCCCGCCGGATGATCTCCATCCTCGAAGGCGAGGGGCTGTTCAACGACGTCACCGCGATCGTGCTCTACCACGTGGCGGTCGCGGCGGTGCTCTCCGGCCACTTCTCGCTGCCGCACGCCGTCCTGGAGTTCGTCCTGTCGGCGGTCGTCGCGGTCGCGGTCGGGCTGGTGCTCGGCTGGGGCGCGAACAAGCTGATGGGCGTGGTCGGCGACGCCACCTTGCAGATCGGCCTGTCACTGCTGGTGCCGTTCGCCTCCTACGCGATCGCCGAGGGGCTGCACGGCTCCGGCGTGCTCGCCGTGCTCACCGCGGCGCTCTTCCTCACCGAGTACGCCTTCGAGGCCGACGACGTGACCGCACGGCTGGCCGGCAACACCTTCTGGGAGATCGTCGACACCCTCGTCACCGGGATCGCCTTCGGGCTGATCGGCCTGGAGATGCACCACGTCTTCAGCGCGGGCGCAGGACACTGGGGGCCGATGCTGCGCGACGCCGGACTGATCGTCGCCGTCGTGGTCGGCATCCGGCTGCTCTACCTGCTGCCCGCCGCGGCCATCGCCAAGCGGCTGCACACGCTGCGGGACATGGACGAGGACATCCCGCTGACCTGGCGGGAGACGGTCACCATGTGGTGGGCCGGGATGCGCGGGGTGGCCTCCGTCGCCCTCGCGCTGGCGATCCCGCTCACCACGGACCACGGCGACCCGTTCCCCGCCCGCGCCCAACTGCTCTTCATCGCCTTCTCCGTGGTCCTGGTCACCCTCGTGATCCAGGGACTCACGCTGCCCTGGCTGGTGCGCAGGCTCGGGGTCACCGGGGACATCGAGGTCGAGCACGACCAGGAACGCGCGCTGGCGCTGCGCGCGATGAAGGCGGCCAGGAGGCGGCTCAAGGAGATCGAGACGGCGGAGGACCTCGACGAGGAACTCGCGGAGATGCTCTACCACCGGGCGATCGACCTCGGGGCCCGTATCTCGCCCGATGTCCTCGACGACGAGCGGCGCGAGAGCCACGCGGGGCGCGCCCGGCGGATCAAGGCGCTGCGCCGTATCCAGGACGACATGCTCTCCGCGGCCCGCCACGAGGTGCTCTCCGCCCGCAGCGAACCCGGGTCCGACCCGGAGATCGTGGATCGCGTGCTGAGACATCTCGATCTGCGGTCCATGCGAGGGGTGTGACGGACCCGGCGGGGCGGTGCGCTCTGCCGGTTCCGGGACATCGGGGGAGGCCCCGGGACTACCTGTCGGGGCTGGGCGGGGGGTCGTCCTGCACGCGAACGCTGACGCGGGGGAGCGCGTACGGGTGCTCCGTGCGCAGCCAGTCGATGAGTTGCTCGCGGATGAGGCAGCGGAGCGCGAAGATGTCGCCGGCGTCCTTGGCGGTGGCGACGGCGCGCACCTGGACGGTGGTGGGGGTGGTGTCGAGGACGACCAGGCTCCAGGCCCGGTGGTCCCACTCGGCGGCCTGTTCGAGTATCTCCAGCAGGCGCTTGCGCATGAGGTCGACGGGCGCGGAGTGGTCGAGGTGGAGGAGGACCGCGCCGGTCATCCGGGGGTCGCCGCGCGACCAGTTCTCGAACGGCTTGCTGGTGAAGTACGAGACGGGCATGGTGATCCGGCGCTCGTCCCAGGTCCGTACGCTCAGAAAGGTGAGCGTGATCTCCTCGACCTCGCCCCACTCGCCGTCGACGACCACGGTGTCGCCGATCCGCACCATGTCCCCGAAGGCGATCTGGAGCCCGGCGAAGAGGTTGCTGAGGGTGGACTGGGCGGCCACACCGGCGACGATGCCGATGATGCCGGCCGAGGCCAGGACGGACGCGCCGACGGTCCGCATCTCCGGGAACGTGAAGAGCATCGAGGCGACCGCGATCACGCCGACGATCGCGGTCAGCACCCGCTGGATGAGGGTGAGTTGGGTACGCAGCCGGCGGATCTTCGGCACGCTGTGCGCGGTGGCGGCGTAGCGGGCGTAGGAGGAGTCGATGACGGCGGCCGCGACGCGGACCACCAGCCACGCCGACGCGGCGATCAGCACCAGGGTGAGCGCCTGGCCGATGGCCGCCGCGTGGTCGTCCTCGAAGTGCGCGGCGTGGTAGGCGCCGCGCAGCAGGGCCGTGCAGAGCACCACCTGCGACGGCAGCCGGCAGCGGCGCAGCAGGTCCCACAGCGGGGTCTCCGGGTGCCGCGCGTCGGCCGAGCGCAGCGCCCGGTCGCCTATCCAGCCGACCAGTACCGTCAGCACGACCGCCGCGCCGACCACCACGATCGGCCGCAGCGTGCTCTCCATGCCCACCACCTGCTTCTCTTCCCGTCCGTCGGCAGCCCCGTACGGCACCTGTGTACGGCGTCCGACCTGCCGCTGGCAACTGGCACCATGGGACCCGTACCCGACGGACCGTGAACGAAGGCCCCTTGTGACATCTGCGACGATCGTGCTGCTGCACTCCACCTACGGGCTGCGGCCCGCCGTACACTCCGCGGCCGAGCGGCTGCGCGCGGCCGGGCACGAGGTGCACGTGCCGGACCTGTTCGACGGCCGGGTGGCGGACAGCGTCGAGGACGGCCGGAAGATCCGCGACGAGATCGGCAACGAGGAGTTGCTGCGCCGGGCGATCGTGGCCGCCGCCCCGCACTCCGAGAAGGGCCTGGTCTACGCGGGGTTCTCGATGGGCGCCGCGCTGGCGCAGAACCTCGCCCTCGGCGACGAGAAGGCCCGCGGGCTGCTGCTCCTGCACGGCACCTCGGACATCGCGGACGACGCGGCCACCGACATCCCGGTGCAGCTCCATGTCGCCGACCCGGACCCCTTCGAGCCGGACGACTGGCTGAACGCGTGGTACCTGCGGATGCGGCGGGCCGGCGCCGACGTGGAGGTCTTCCGCTACCGCGGCGCCGGCCACCTCTACACCGACCCCGACCTCCCCGACTACGACGAGGAGGCCGCGGAGCGCACCTGGCCGATCGCCCTGGACTTCCTGGCGGACCTGTAGCCGGAAGGCCGACGGTGAGGCACTCCTCGGCTGCTTCGTGCGGCCGAGGGGGCTGACTGCGGACCCGGGGGGGGGGGGGGGGCCCCCCGGCCCCCCCCCCCCGCGGGCCCGGCGACAAACAGTTGGTATGGAGAGGGGGGGGGTGGGGGAGAGTTTTTTTTTGAAAAAATATATAAAGG
>NZ_JBFBIV010000129.1:0-19382 GCF_040702025.1 Streptomyces sp. NPDC088194
CACTACGAGGACAACCCTCCGCCTTGCGATCGCACGCACCAGACGCCACGGGCCCCGCCCTTTGGGCGGACGGCGCTACTTCCAAAACACGGCCTCGACGGGTTCCGGTCGCCCGCGGACGCGCTCGCGCGCTGGCGGGAAGTGACGGCGGAGGAGTACGGACGTTTTCTGGCCGGCGAGTTGAGCTTCCACGAGCAGCAACAGGTCCGGGTGCGGCGGTTCCTGGGCCGCCCCGGGCTGTCCGGCCAGGACGCCTTGGCGTGGTATGGGCGGTACGCGATGCGGCGCGACCTGCTCGGGGTGGCCTTCGACGACGCCGCGCCGGTGCTCCGCCGGCTCGCGCCGCACTACCGCCTCGGGGTCGTCTCCAACGCGGGCGCCGAGGCCCAGCGGCACAAACTCTCCTGCGTCGGGCTGCTCTCCTACCTCGGCGGCGCGTTCGTCTGCTGCGACGTGCACGGCGCCGCCAAGCCCGCGGCGAGCATCTTCCACGCCGGGTGCGCGGAGCTGGACGTGCCGCCCCACCAGGTCGCGTACGTCGGCGACGACTACGCCGTGGACGCGCTCGGCGCCCGGGACGCCGGCCTTCGGGCGTACTGGGTGCGGCGCGACCCCGGCGCCCCTGACTCCCCGCCCGCCGACGGCATCCGTGTCCTGCGCACCCTCCACGACCTGCCGGCCGCACTCCGCACCTGACCCGGCCCTACCGGCCCGGGCACTTCTCCTTCGTCTTCACGATGCGCACGGTGACGCGCGTGGAGACGTTGTAGCGCGCGGGAGAGGGCTGCTGGGAGCAGACGGTCCAACGCCCGCCCGGAGGAGCTCGTGGCGGGCATCCAGGCGGTGGCCACCGGCGAGGCCGTGGTGGCGCCGAGCCTGACCCGCCGCCTGCTGGACGCCTACGCCCACCAGGTGCTCGCCCCGAACGACCCGGCCGGGGCCCAGGACCCCCGGTTGAAGGACCTCAGCGAACGCGAGCGCGAGGTCCTCGTCGCGATCGGCAACGGCTCGCCTACGACGCCGGCCTGGTCAGGTCCAGACCCTGACGGGCAGGGCAGGGCAGGGCAGGGCAGGGCAGGGCAGGGCAGGGCAGGTCCGGGCCCGGGCGCGGCGGGGGTAATGGAGCGGCGGGAGCCCGGGGGGAGACGGTAAGATCCCCGGCCTGATGAGCGCGACACTTGTAGCGAAGAACCTCGCCGCCGGGCACGGCGACCGGGCACTGTTCAGCGGGCTCGACCTGGTGGTCGCCGGCGGCGACGTGGTCGGCCTCGTAGGAGCCAACGGAGCCGGCAAGTCCACGCTGCTGCGGCTGCTCGCCGGGATCGGCACCCCCGAGGACGGCTCGGTGCGGCTGTCGCCGTCGACCGGGAACGTCGGGTACCTGCCGCAGGAGCCGGACCGCAGGGAAGGCGAGACCGTACGGGCCTTCCTGGCCCGCCGTACCGGGGTCGCGGCCGCGCAGGCCGCGCTGGACGCGGCCACCCAGGCCCTGGTGGACGAGGCGCCCGGCGCCGACGACGCGTACGCGGAGAGCCTGGACCGCTGGCTGGACCTAGGCGGCGCCGACCTGGACGAGCGGGCGGAGGAGGCCGCGGGCTCGCTCGGCCTCGGGGTGGGCCTCGACGCGCAGATGCGGGCGCTGTCCGGCGGCCAGGCCGCCCGCGCCGGCCTGGCCTCGCTGCTGCTCAGCCGCTACGACGTGTTCCTGCTGGACGAACCCACCAACGACCTCGACCTGGACGGGCTGGAGCGGCTGGAGAAGTTCGTCGCGGGCCTGCGCGCCGGCACCGTCCTGGTCAGCCACGACCGCGAGTTCCTGGCCCGCACCGTCAACCGCGTGGTCGAACTCGACCTCGCCCAGCAGCAGGTGACCACGTACGGCGGCGGCTACGCGGCCTACCTGGAGGAGCGCGAGATCGCCCGGCGCCACGCCCGGGAGGAGTACGAGGAGTACGCCGACACCAAGGCGGGCCTGGAGGCCCGGGCCCGGATGCAGCGCGGCTGGATGGACAAGGGCCTGCGCAACGCCGTCCGCAAGCAGCCCGACAACGACAAGATCGCCCGCAAGGCCCGGACGGAGAGCAGCGAGAAGCAGGCCGCCAAGGCCCGCCAGACCGACCGGATGATCGAGCGGCTGGACACCGTCGAGGAGCCACGCAAGGAGTGGGAGCTGCGGATGGAGATCGCCGCCGCGCCCCGCTCCGGCGCCGTGGTCGCCACCCTGCGGCAGGCCGAAGTGCGGCGCGGCGCCTTCCGGTTCGGGCCGGTCGACCTCCAGATCGACTGGGCGGACCGGGTGGCGATCACCGGCGCCAACGGCTCCGGCAAGTCCACGCTGCTCGCCGCCCTCCTCGGCCGGCTGCCCCTGGACGAGGGGCACGCGGCCCTCGGCCCGGGCGTGGTGGTCGGTGAGATCGACCAGGCCCGCGGGCTCTTCCGCGGCGACGACACGCTGCTCGACGCGTTCCGGGCACCCGCGCCCGACCTCGAACCCGCCGACATCCGCACCCTGCTGGCCAAGTTCGGGCTGAAGGCCGCGCACGTGCTGCGCCCCGCCGCCGCCCTCTCCCCGGGCGAGCGCACCCGCGCCGCGCTCGCCCTGCTCCAGGCCCGGGGCGTCAACCTCCTCGTCCTCGACGAGCCCACCAACCACCTCGACCTGCCCGCGATCGAGCAACTGGAGTCCGCGCTCGCCTCGTACGAGGGCACGCTCCTGCTCGTCACCCACGACCGCCGGATGCTCGAGGCCGTGCACACCACCCGCCGTATCGAGGTGGCCGAGGGGCGCATCACCGAGCACTGACGCGGGCCACCGGGCGCCGGCCGGCGGGGGAGCCGTCCGGCGCCGCGGAACGCGTCAGCGGGAGCGGGTCACCCGGTCCTCCCGGGCAGCGAGCGTGCCGGCCGCGCGCGTCGGGGCGGCCTCACCAGGACGGCATCATCTCCTCCGGATAGCGCGACCCGGCCGCGCCGCGCGGCAGGATCTCCCGGACCCGGGCGAGGTCCTGCGGCGTCAGGGCGACCCGTGCCGCCGAGACGTTCTCGGCCAGCCGCCGCGGGCTGCGGGTGCCCGGGATCGGCACGATGCCCTCGCCCTGCGCCAGCAGCCAGGCCAGCGCCAGTTGCGTCACCGTGATGCCCTTGCCCTCCGCGAGCGCGGTCAACTCGCGGACGGCGGCCACGTTCCGCTCGTAGTTGCCCGGCTGCCAGCGGTCGTCCCAACTGCGCATGTCGTCCGCCGGGTACTCCGCGGCCGGCTTGCCCGCACCGGTGAGGAACCCGCGGCCCAGCGGCGAGTACGGCACGAAGCCGATGCCCAACTCGCGTACCACCGGCAGCACATCGGCCTCCACGGCGCGCTCGAAGAGCGAGTACTCGGTCTGGAGCACCGACACCGGATGCACCGCGTGCGCGCGCCGGATGATGTCCGGGCCGGCCTCGCTGAGCCCGAGGAAGCGCACCTTGCCCTCGGCGATCAGCTCGCCGACGGTGCCGGCCACGTCCTCGATCGGGACGTCGGGGTCGACGCGGTGCTGGTACAGCACGTCGATCCGGTCGGTGCCCAGGTGCCGCAGGCTGTTCTCGGCCACCTCGCGGATGTGCGCGGGCCGGCTGTCGAGCCGGGTGCCGACGTGCTCCGGGTCGGTGAGGTCGAAGCCGAACTTGGTGGCGATCACCACCTCGTCGCGGAAGTCCCGTACCGCGCGGCCGAGCAGGCGCTCGTTGCTGCCGGTGCCCATGCCGTACAGCTCGGCGGTGTCGAAGAAGGTGACGCCCAGTTCCCGGGCCCGCCGGATGGTCGCGATGCCGCCGGGTTCGTCGCCCGAGCCGTACGCCATCGTCATGCCCATCGTGCCCAGCCCGATCGCGCCGACCTCCAGGCCCTGGGTGCCGAGCCGGCGCTGCGGCAGCGCCCCGCCGCCGGTCTCGCCGGTCCCGCCCGTACTGTCCGTGCTGCCTCCGCCGTCGGCACGCGTGCCGCTCGTCTTGCTCGTACCGTTCATCCGGTTCCGGCCGGCCGTGTCGTCCTGGCCGGTCTCGTTGCTGTGTGCCATGCCTCCACACTAGGAAGACAGCCGCTCCGGGGCATGGGGCGCTGATCGCATATTGTTGCCCGATACTCTCAACCGGATCGGAAGGAGCGCCACGGTGGACCAGCTCGCGGCCGCCGTCGCCCGGCACAGCGACGGCATGTGGTGCGACAGCGCGGTGCCACGCCTGACCGTGGTCGCCCTCGACGCACCCGTCCCGCCGGCGGACCTGCTCTACGTGCCGATGATCTGCTTCATCGCCGAGGGCGCCAAGCACTCCACCGCGGGCGAGCGGAGCTGGGGGACCCGGCGCGGCGAGATGTTCTTCAACTCGCTGATCCTGCCGGTCACCGCCGTCTTCGAGCAGTTGCCCTACCGGGCCGCGGTGATGCGGCTGGACGGAGGGGTGCTCGCCGACCTGCTGCTCGAACTGGAGGGCGCGGACCGGCGGCCGCTCGCGCCCGCGAGCCAGGACGGGCAGATCTCCGCGCCGATGACCCCGGAGATCGTGGACGCGGTCACCCGCTGGGTGCGGCTGCTCGACACCCCTGACGACATCGGCGCGCTCGCCCCCAGGATCGAGGCGGAGATCCTCTACCGGCTGCTCGGCAGCCCGCTCGGCCCGATGCTGCGCCGGCTGACCCCGGCCGACACGGCCGCCTCCCGGGTGCGCGCCGCGGCCGCCTGGATATGTGCGCACTTCCGCGAGCCGCTCACCGTCGAGGCGATCGCCGCCGTCGCCCACATGAGCCCCGCCACGCTGCACCGGCACTTCAAGGCCGCCACCGGCATGAGCCCGCTGCGCTTCCAGAAGCACCTGCGGCTCCAGGAGGCCCGTCGCCGCCTCATCACCGGCGGCACCACCGCGGTCCTGGTCGCGGAAGAGGTCGGCTACGCCAGCGCCACCCAGTTCAACCGCGAGTACCGCCGCCACTATGGCCTCCCGCCCGCCCGCGACGCCACCCGCCTGCGCCGGCGCCTGACGGCGGCCACGTGAGGGAGCCCGGGGCACGCTCCACCCCGCACCCCACCCCGGACGCGGCTCCCCGGACGCGGCTCCCCGGACATGGTCACGTGGCCCGGGCCGCCTCATGTGCGGCCCGGACCACGTGGTCTCGGTGCGCCGGAGCGCGGTGGATCAGCTCACGTTGACCGCCGTGTCGTCCAGCAGGAACGACGTGGCGTAGAGGGAGTCCTCCGAGCCGGTGAACTTGAGGGTGAAGGTCTTGCCGATCTGGGAGGAGACGTTGACCGTCTTCAGCACGTAGCCGCTGCTCGCGTTGACGTTGGAGTACGTGGCGAGCGTGCTGGAGCCGGCCGCGACGGTGAACTTGTCGTACGCGGTCGAACCCGTCTCGTCCGTGCTGATGTAGAGGTAGAAGGACAGGCTCGCGCTGGTGCAGGTGGCGGGGATCGTCACCGACTGGGAGAGCGTGTCGGTGTGGGTCGTGCCGTAGCCGTCGAACCACGCCTTGTAGGAGCCCGAGTGCGCCGGGGCGTCGGTGCTGTTGTCGATCACGCCCGAGGACGAGGTCCAGCCGGTGGTGCCGGACTCGAAGCCCGGGTTGCTCAGCAGCTGGGAGGCCGTGCAGCCGCCGCCCCCGCCGGAGGTGCTCACGGTCCAGCTGAAGGACGTCGAGCCGGACGCGTTGGTGCCGTCCTTGGCGGTGACCGTGACGCTGGAGGTGCCCGCGGTGGTCGGGGTGCCGGAGATCAACCCGGTGGAGGCGTTGATCGACAGGCCGGCCGGGAGGCCGGACGCGCTGTAGCTGAGGGTCTGGCCGGAGGCGGAGTCGCTGGCCTGGATCTGGAGGCTCGCCGCGGTGCCGGTCTGGGTGGACTGGTTGCCCGGGTTGGTGACCGTCACGGTGTTGCCGCCGGTCGAGCCGCCGTTGGTGAAGGCAGCGGTGCCGTTGGGCGTGCCGAGGCCGGTCGGGCCGTCGTAGCCGGGGCCGGCGGTGCACAGGTAGCTGCCGCTGCAGCTGCCGTTGGAGCCGCTGGTCACGTCGTTGAGCGAGCCGGTGTGCGCGTACGGGTAGGACGCCGGGGTGGTGCCGGCGGCCGGGGTGCCGGCCAGGGCGTAGACCGAGGCGATGATCGGCGACGAGGCGCTGGTGCCGCCGTACTGCTGCCAGCCACTGGCGCCGTAGGAGTCGTAGACGGCCACGCCGGTGGCCGGGTCGGCGACCGCGGAGACGTCGGAGATGGTGCGCTTGGAGCAGCCGGTGTCGGTCTGCCAGGTGGGCTTGGCGTCGTAGGACGAGCAGCCGGAGCCGGTGCCCTCGGAGCTGGAGGTGTTCCAGACGGACTCCGTCCAGCCGCGGGTGGTGCCGCTGGCGCGGTTGAGCGCCGTGCCGCCGACCGCGGTGACGTACTTCGAGGCGGCCGGGTACTCCGCGCCGTAGCCCTCGTCACCGGCGCTGACGGTGATGGCGACGCCCGGGTGGTTGAAGTACGACGAGTCGTAGCTGGAGTCGGAGGAGGACTCGCCGCCGCCGTAGCTGTTGGAGACGTACTTCGCGCCGAGGGTGACCGCCTCGTTGACCGAGGTGCCCAGGTCGCTCATGCTCGCGCTGGTCGCCTCGACGAGCAGGATGTGGCACTGCGGGCAGACCGCGCTGACCATGTCCAGGTCGAGGGAGATCTCCCCGGCCCAGCCGGAGTCGGCGGTCGGGTAGCTGGTGCCGCCGGTCTGGTTGACCTTCTTGAAGCAGCCGTTGGCCGTGGTGCAGGCCGGCAGGCCGTACTGCGAGCGGTAAGTGGCCAGGTCCGCCTCGGCGTTCGGGTCGTCCTGGGCGTCCACGATGCCGACCGTCTGGCCGGAGCCGCCGCTCGGCAGGGCGTAGGCGCTCGTCAGGTCGGTGGGGCCGTAGCCGGACGGGGTCGCGTTCGGGGAGATGCCGAGGTGGTGCGCGACATCGGTACGGGCCAGCGCCATACAGGCCATCTGGCCCTTGCTGGGGGTCGCGCACAGGTGCTGGGCGTCCTTGCCGGCGGCGGGGCCGACGGCCGCGGTGCCGTTGCCGCTCGCCGCGGGGGCGGCGGCGGAGGTCGTGCTGGTGGCGGGAGCCGCGGTGGCGGCGGTGGCGGCGTACATGCCGCCGGTCAGGAGCGCGCCCGCGGCGACCGCCGCGATGGTCGCGCGCCGGAAGACCCGTCTGACCGGGCCGGTACTGAGCTGCAATGAACTGCCCTCCATGGGGGGGAAATCCTGACGAGGGCGTCCATGGCCGAATATGTCAAGAGCATGACAAGCCATGCCATGGCGCGCCTGGACTTCGCGTGGCGCACGTGCACTGGTGGGGCGGAGGTGGAACGGGGGTGCGAGTGAACGGGGTGGAGCGGGCGGAAACGGGCGACACTGATGGAGCCGGTGGAATGTGTGGAGCCCGTGGAACAGGTGGAGCCGATGCCAACTTCTGTTCACTGCCACCCCGTTGAGTGGTGACGAGATGAAGGTAGTGAGGAGTATCGTCAAGGAACTACCGGGTGTTGGTAAAGGATTGCCCTCGACTTGTGCCCGAGTGTCCCCCCGGTCGCTTCCGCCGGACGATCTCCGCCGTATACGGTCGTCGTTCATGGAGACGGAGGAAGAGCCGGTCGGCGACCTGGTCGCACTGGGTCTGGCGCGCTACGAGGCCCGGGTCTACCTCGCTCTGGTCCGCCGCGAGTCCTACACCGCGGCCGAGGTCGCCCGCGAGGCGGACGTGCCGCGGCAGCGGGTCTACGACGTGCTCGACGCGCTGGTCAGGCGGCGGTTGGCCACCACCCGGCCGGGCCGGGTGGCCACCTTCTCCGCGGTCGCGCCCGAACTCGCCGTCGCCCGGCTGATGGCCCACCAGCGCGAGACCCTGGAGCGGCTGGACCGGATGTCCTCCGCGCTCACCGCCGCGCTGCTGCCGGTCTGGACCGAGGGCCGCACCCAGACCGTGCCGATGGACTACGTGGAGATCCTGCGCGACCCGAAGTCGATCGCCGAGGCGTTCGCCGACATCCAGGCGCAGGCCCGGCAGGAGCTGCTGAGCTTCTGCAAGCCGCCCTTCGTCGCCTCCCCGCTGAACGCCACCGGCATCAAGGTCGTACGGCGGCTGCGCCGCTCCGGCGGCTCGGTCCGGGCGATCTACACCAACGAGGCGCTGGCCGACGGCGAAGTGCTGGAGAACGTGCGGAGGTTCGGCGCGGCGGGGGAGGAGAGCCGGTTCGCCGCAGAGCTGCCGCTGAAGCTGGTGGTGGCCGACGCGTCGCTCGTCCTGTGCGACATGCCCGACCCGGTGGCCGGCACCGACGCGACCACCGCGCTCTACATCGAGCACCCGGCGCTCGCCGCGTGCCTGCGGCTGGCCTTCCTCACGGTGTGGGAGGGCGCGCAGACCGTGCCGAGCGCGCTGCCCTGACCGGCGCCACGCGCCGGGCCGGAGGTCGCCAACGCCGGACGTGCCCAGGTCCGGGAGCTACAGTGACGGCGTGGCCGTGTTCCTGCTCGGCGTAGGTGCCGCCTGCTGTCTGGGCCTGGGGTTCGTGCTGCAGCAGCGCGCGGCGGCCCGTGCGCCGCGGGCGGACATCCTCTCGTTCCGGCTGCTGCTGGACCTCATCCGGATGCCGGACTGGCTGCTGGGCGTCGGGTTCATGGTCGCCGGCCAGGTGCTCAGCGCGATCGCGCTCACCCACGGCGAGGTGTCCCTGGTCGAGCCGCTCACCGCCACGAACCTGCTGTTCGCGATGGCGCTGTCGCGCTGGCTCACCCGCCAACCGCTGGGGTGGAGCGGCTGGGGCGGGGTGGCGCTGCTCGCGCTCGGCGTGACCGCGTTCATCGTCGCCGGGCAGCCGCACAGCGGCGGGCACGTCGCGAGCGCGCTGCGGCACTGGCTGGTGTTCGGCATCGTGGCCGGGCTCGCGCTCCTGGTCACCCTCTACGCGAAGGGCCTCCAGCCGTCCTCCGAGGCCACCTTCCTCGCGCTCGCCGCCGGCCTGATCTACGGCCTCCAGGACGCCCTCACCCGCATCTGCGGGTCCATCGTCGAGGACGACGGGCTCGACCAGCTCCTCGTGAGCTGGCAGCCCTACGCCGTCCTCGGCATCGGCATCACCGGCATACTCCTGGTCCAGTCCGCCTTCGAGGCCGCCCCCCTCCGCATGTCCCTCCCCGCCCTCACCGCCGCCCAGCCCCTCGCCGGCATCGCCTGCGGAATCGGCTTCCTCGGCGACCAGATCCGCGTCACCCCCCTCGCCCTCGCCTTCCAAGCCGCCGGCCTCGCCGCCGTCGTCGCCGGCGTCCTCCTCCTCGGCCGCCACCCCGCGATGCCCCAGGGCCCCACCAAACGCGAACGCCCCGGAGCCACCCGCGTGGCCTGACAAAGCCGATCAATCCCCAAGCGGCACAGCCAAGGCACGGAGGAGCCGAGCGAATATCAGGAGCGCGGGGAACTCCGCGGCCGGAGGGGCGCAGCCAAGGCACGGAGGAGCCGAGCGAATATCAGGAGCGCGGCCGAGGCGCGGAGGAGCCGAGCGGATATCAGGGGCGCGGGGAACTGCGCGATCAGCCGCAGTGGGCGGAAGGTCGCGCGACGGCCCGACGGGGCAGGGCGGAGCGGGGCTGCGCCGGGGGAGCCCGAGCAATCCCGGAGGCGCGCGGAATCCGCGGCCGGAGGGGCGCAGCCGAGGCGCGGAGGAGCCGAGCGAAAATCAGGGGCGCGGGGAACTGCGCGACCAGCCGCAGCGGGCGGAAGGTCGCGTGACGGCCTGACGGGGCCGGGTGGGGCGTGGCTGCGCCGGGGGAGCCCGAGCGAATATCAGGGGCGCGGGGAACGGCGCGACCAGCCACAGCGCCGAGAAGGTCGCGTGACGGCCTGACGGGGCAGGGTGGGGCGTGGGCTGCCCCGGGGGAGCCCGAGCCCCGAGAAGGTCGCGCGACGGCCTTACGGAGCAGAGCGGGGCGTCACCGAAGCCCAACCCCCCGCGAGAAACGCCTCGGCCCCTTCCGTCGCCTCAGAACTCTCCGTGGCCTGCCGGGCCCAGTAGGCGACACGCTCAGCAGACGGCTCCCCCGCCGCGAACTCCTTCGCGGCGGCCTGCGTGAGCCTCGACCTACTCGTGAGGACCTCCGCGAACCGGCGCACCCGCGCGTCCAGTTCGTCCCCGTCGGAGACCACCTCGTCGATCAGACCGGTCCGCAGCGCCCGCTCCTCGTCGATCAGCTCGGCGGAGAACAGCAGGTACTTCGCGGTGCCGGACCCCGCGAGAGCGACAAGGCGCCGGGTGGAGGCAGCCGGGTAGACGATGCCGAGCCGGGCCGGGGTCACCCCGAACCGCGCCCCCCGCGCGGCGAACCGCACATCGCAGGCGACCGCGAGCTGGCAGCCGCCACCGACGCAGAAACCGCGCACCGCGGCCACCGTGGGCTTGGGGAACGCCGCCAGCGCCTCCTCGGCCGCGAGCGCGGCCTCCTGCGCGGCCCGCCGCCCCTCGGGATCGGCCAGCTCCGAGATGTCCGCACCCGCGCTGAACGCCTCGCCCTCGCCGGTGAGCACCACCAGCCGTACTCCGGGGTCGGCGGCCAGCCCGGCCAGCACCCTGGGCAGCGCCCGCCACATGCCGAGCGTCATCGCGTTGCGCCGTGCCGAGTTGCTGAGGGTGACGGTCGCGGCACCGTCCTCGGTGCTCACCAGCAGACCGGGGCCGAACCGGGACATCAGGTGCTCCTTCGTGCGTGCACGAGCACCGTCCAGGTGCCGCCGGACGATCCTAACCACGCGTGCCGCCCCGGCCCCGACCGCCCCGACCACACACCCGGCGGTCGGTATCCGACGCGCAGCCGATCGCCTCCGGTCCGATCCGATCGCGAAACGCGCAAAGTCGTGGAGTTGCGGTCTCCTGCACGTGCAGGTGCAACAGACGCGGACACTCGACGGGTGAGGCTGATTCTCCCGGTCCTCCCGGTCGCCACGGTTCCCCGGGCGGACGCCTCGGCAGGCCCTGTCGGACGATGTCACGCGAAAGCGATGGTGGGTGCGGTCATGGAGGTCCGCGGGAGTGTCCCGCTCGGTCAGGCCCCGACACCGGCTCCGGTTCCACGACCGTACGAAGGGGTGTGGCGGTTCACCGCTCCCACGGTCGACGCCTCGGTGCCGCAGGTGCGGCGGGGCGTGCGCGCGCTCGTCCACGAGCAGGGCGTCCCCATCGACGACGACACGCTCTTCGGCCTGCTGCTGATCGTCTCCGAGCTGGTCACCAACGCGGTGAAGCACGCCGCGGTGCTCTCGCCCGAGGTCGCGGTCGAGCTCGCGGTGGGCCCCGAGTGGATCA
The DNA here is from genome assembly GCF_040702025.1 of Streptomyces sp. NPDC088194. Classification (NCBI taxonomy): domain Bacteria; kingdom Bacillati; phylum Actinomycetota; class Actinomycetes; order Kitasatosporales; family Streptomycetaceae; genus Streptomyces; species Streptomyces sp. NPDC088194. The sequence goes on from NZ_JBFBIV010000129.1 coordinate 11,334, forward strand.
GGATCGCGGTGGAGGACAACCACCCGTACCGGCCGAAGGCGCTGGAGACCGACCACGCGCGCACCGGCGGGCGCGGCCTGGTGCTGGTCAAGACGATCACGGACGAGGCGGGCGGCTCCTGCGACATCGCGCAGACCCCGGGCGGCGGCAAGGTGATCTGGGCGGCGCTCCCGCTGCGCCCGCTCACGTCCTGACCGGGCGGGGCCGCGACCTGGCGCGACACCCGCCCGTACGGCCGGTCACCGACCCGTACGGCCGGTCACCGACCCGAGCCTGCGGTCACCGACCCGTACGGCCGGTCACCAACCCGCGGTGCCGGTCACCTCGCGTACCGCGGGCAGCGCCGCGTCCAGCACGGTCTGGAACCACGCCGAGAAGGGGCCGTCCTCGCGCAGCTTCGCCAGCTCGTCGGGAGTGGCGAAGAGCGTCTCGCCGATCTCCTCCGGGTCCGGCCGCAGCGGGTCGCGGACCAGGCCGACGTAGAGGTGGTTGTACTCCTGCTCGACCAGGCCCGAGGCCGGGTCCGGGTGGTTGTAGCGGACCGTGCCCGCCTCGCGCATCAGCACCGGCGCGACCCCCAGCTCCTCGGCGGTGCGCCGGGCCGCGGCCACGAACGGCTGCTCGCCGGGGTACGGGTGGCCGCAGCAGGTGTTGGACCACACGCCGGGGGAGTGGTACTTGCTCAGCGCCCTGCGCTGGAGCAGCAGCCGGCCCTCGTCGTCGAAGAGGAAGACCGAGAACGCCCGGTGCAGCCGGCCGGGCGCGAGATGCGCCGACAGCTTCTCCGCCGTGCCGATGGTGACGCCGTTCTCGTCGACCAGTTCGAGCATGATCGGTTCTGCTACCCCGTTCGGGGACGGCACGGTGGCGGGGGAGCCGGGTCGGCCGGTGGCAGGACTGGTTGGCATTTCCATCCTTCGCGTTCGACGACAAGCCCTAAGGGCCCGTCGTTCGGATCTGTGCGGTGAAATCCGGGCACCGCTCCTTCAGCCCGCGGAGATCCAAACGACAGGCCCTTAGTCTGCCTCACCGCCGCGTCTGCTCCGCGCCCGCACCGCCTCGCCGCACCGGCGCCCGGAGGCGCACAGGTGGTCACCCGGCGGCACCGGGCGCCGTCAGCGGCACAGCCCGGGCTCGTGGGCCGCGTGCCCGGCCGGTTCGAGCTGGAACGTGCAGTGCTCGACGTCGAAGTGCGTGCCGAGGCAGCCCTGGAGGTCGTGCAGCATCTTTTCGTACCCCACCGCGTCGAGCACGTCCTGGCTCACCACCACGTGCGCGGACAGCACCGGCAGGCCCGAGGTGATGGTCCACACGTGCAGGTCGTGCAGCCCCTCGACGCCCGGCAGCGTCTCGATGTGCCGCCGCACCTGCCGCATGTCCACGCCCTTGGGCGCCGCCTCCAGCAGGACGTCCAGCACCTCGCGCAGGAGCTGCCAGATGCGCGGCACGATCAGCACGCCGATCAGCAGCGAGGCCACCGCGTCGGCCTGCCGCCAGCCGCTGACGAGGTAGGTCACCGCGGCCGCCACCACCGCGAGCGAGCCGAACGCGTCGGCCATCACCTCCAGGAAGGCGGCCCTGACGTTCAGGCTCTCCTTCTGGCCGGCCATCAGCACCACCAGCGACACCGAGTTCGCCACCAGGCCGATCACACCGAAGACGATCGTGGCGCCGCCGTCGATGCCGTGCGGGGTGATCAGGCGGCGCACGCCCTCGTAGAAGATGAAGACGCCGACGGCGAGCAGCAGCAGCGCGTTGAGCCCCGCGGCCAGGATCTCGGCGCGGGCGTAGCCGAAGGTGCGGCGCTCGCTCGGCGGCCGGGCGGCGACGTGTACGGCGAGCAGCGCCATCGCCAGGCCGGCCGCGTCGGTGGCCATGTGGCCCGCGTCGGCGAGCAGCGCGAGAGAACCGGTGAGCAGGCTGCCCGCCACCTCGGTGGCCAGCACCAGCAGGGTGATCGACAGGGCGATCCGCAGCCGTCCGCGGTGCGCGCCGCCGGCGGTGGCGGCGACCGGGCCGTGCTGATGGCCATGGCCGTTCCCGTGGCTGTGGCCGATCCCTGCGCCCATCGGCGAGGCCCCCTTCCGCATGCTGATGACGCCCGCAGAACGTCTGCTCGCGTGGTCCCGGCGGCCAGTCAACACCGGTTACCCACCGTGGGCAAGCCGATACTGGAGACCGTTGTCATGTGCGATGACCTGCGGTGGTGAGGTGACCCTCAGTTGTCGCCGACAGTGATCTGTGAGGCGGTGAGGAGGCATGGATGCCCCAATGTTGTGACGGGCGCCCGGAATCGAGGATGATGATCACACCGGACGGGCCAAGTTCAGGCGAACACGCAGTGAACGACTGCCGACCCGCATCCGATAACCTCGCCGTCGTGTCCGGCCCGGAGCCGCCTGCCGCGGCCTCGCCGGTGCGCCTTCGTACGCATTCAGGGAGTGGGTTCCTCTGTCGACCGCAATTCTCACCGGCCCGCCCGACGCCGGGACGCCGTCGCCGCTCGCGGACGACCTGCGGGCCCTGGGATTCCAGGTCGTGGAGGCCGACGGGCCGCGCGCGGTGGCCGAGCGCGTCGCCGACGCGCCGCCCGCCGAGCGCGTCGCGGTCGTCGACCGCCGCTTCCGCGGCCACCGCCACGCCCTGCGGCTGGCGCTGACCGACCCCCGCTTCGACGCCGGCGCCGTGCCCGGCGCGCTGGCCGTGCAGACCGCCGCCCGCCCGGCCCTGGCCAGGGCGCTCGCCGACCTGGCCGGCAACGCCGCCGCCCCGGTGGTGGCGGCCGGCCCGGCCGCGGCGCAGGGCGGCGCGCCCACCGCCACCGTCTCCGACGGCGACGTGCTCGCCGACCTGCTCGCCGGGGAACTGGGCCGGCAGGGCGCCGAACCGTACCGGCCGGAACTGGGCGTGCTGGTGGCCCGGGTGGCCCGCGGCCCGCAGGAGCAGGCCGCCGCCGCCGACGCGATCGCCGGCGTGGACGAGGAGGCGGTGCGGCTGCGCAGCGCGGTGAAGTCCCGCGACGGCTTCTTCACCACGCACTTCATCAGCCCCTACTCCCGCTACATCGCGCGCTGGTGCGCCCGGCGCGGCCTGACCCCCAACCAGGTCACCACCGCGTCCCTGCTGGTCGCGCTGATCGCCGCCGGCTGCGCGGCCACCGGCACCCGGGTCGGCTACGTCGCCGCCGGGGTGCTGCTGCTCGCCTCGTTCGTCCTGGACTGCACCGACGGCCAGCTCGCCCGCTACTCCCTGCAGTACTCCACGCTCGGCGCCTGGCTGGACGCGACCTTCGACCGCGCCAAGGAGTACGCGTACTACGCGGGCCTGGCGCTGGGCGCGGCCCGCGGCGGCCATGACGACGTGTGGGCGCTGGCGCTGGGCGCGATGGTGCTCCAGACCTGCCGGCACGTCGTGGACTTCTCCTTCAACGAGGCCAATCACGACGCCGCCGCCAACACCAGCCCCACCGCCGCCCTGTCCGGGCGGCTGGACAGCGTCGGCTGGACCGTGTGGGTGCGCCGGATGATCGTGCTGCCGATCGGCGAGCGCTGGTTCCTGATCGCGGTGCTGACCGCCGCCACCACGCCCCGGATCACCTTCGTGGTCCTGCTGATCGGTTGCGGCCTCGCCGCCTGCTACACCACCGCCGGCCGGGTGCTGCGCTCGCTCACCCGGAAGGCGAAGCGGACCGACCGGGCCGCCCAGGCGCTCGCCGACCTCGCCGACAGCGGACCGCTGGCCGAGGCCGTGGCACGCGTCACCGCCCCGCTCGCCCGGCGGCTGCCCGCCTTCGCACCGCCGCTGCTCGCCGCGATCGGCGCCGGCGCGCTCACCGCGACCGCCGCACTGGCCGCCCGCGGCACCTGGTGGGTGGTCGCGGCCGCCGCACTCTACGTCGTGACCAGCGGGATCGCCGTCGCCCGGCCGCTGAAGGGCGCGCTGGACTGGCTGGTGCCGCCGTTCTTCCGGGCCGGCGAGTACGGCGCGGTGCTGGCACTGGCGGCCGTCTCCCAGGTGAACGGGGCGTTGCCCGCCGCATTCGGGCTGGTGGCCGCGGTCGCCTACCATCACTACGACACGGTGTACCGCATCCGCGGCGGCACCGGAGCGCCGCCCCGCGCGCTGGTGCGGGCGGCGGGCGGACACGAGGGCCGGGCGCTGCTGGTGGCCGTCCTGTCGGCGGCCCTGGTCACAGGAGCCCACCGCACCGGCTTCACCGTCGCGCTGACGGTGCTCGCCGCCGTACTCGCGCTGCTCGTCGTCACCGAGAGCATCCGCTTCTGGGTGTCCTCCGGGGCGCCCGCCGTACACGACGAATCAGGAGAACCCGCATGATCGGCCTGGTGCTGGCGGCAGGCGCAGGACGGCGTCTGCGGCCGTACACGGACACGCTGCCGAAGGCGCTGGTGCCGGTCGGACCGGACGGCGCCGCGGACGGCCCGACCGTACTCGACCTCACGCTGGGGAACTTCGCCGCGGTCGGCATCAAGCGGGCCGCCGTCGTGGTCGGCTACCGCAAGGAAGCGGTGTACGAGCGCAAGGCGGCCCTGGAGGCCCGCTACGGCGTCGAACTGACCCTGGTCGACAACGACAAGGCCGAGGAGTGGAACAACGCCTACTCCCTGTGGTGCGCCCGCGACGTGCTCCGGGAGGGGGTGATTCTGGCCAACGGCGACACCGTGCACCCGGTCTCCGTCGAGCAGACCCTGCTGGCCGCCCGCGGCGAGGGCCGCCGGATCATCCTCGCGCTGGACACCGTCAAGAAGCTCGCCGACGAGGAGATGAAGGTCGTCACCGAGCCCGGCCGCGGGGTGCGCCGGATCACCAAGCTGATGGACCCGGCCGCGGCCACCGGCGAGTACATCGGCGTCACCCTGATCGAGGCCGACGCGGCCGCCGACCTCGCCGACGCGCTGAAGGCCACCTACGAGCGCGACCCGGACCTGTACTACGAGGACGGCTACCAGGAACTGGTCGACCGCGGCCACACCCTGGACGTGGCGCCGGTCGGCGACATCCCGTGGGTCGAGATCGACAACCACGCCGACCTCGCCCGTGGACGGGAGATCGCGTGCCAGTACTGACCCGGCTGGTTCCCTCGCCGGTCGTCGTCGACATCCGCAGGGGCGCGCTCGCCGACCTCTCCCGGCTCCTGGCCGACCAGCGGATCTCGGCGGCCGGCAAGATCGCCATCGCGGTCAGCGACGGCTCGGGCGCCCGCCTGCGCGAGCGGCTGGCCCCCGAGCTGCCCGGCGCGGACTGGTTCCCGGTGGCCGGCGGCACCATCGACGCGGCCGTGAAGCTCGCCGAGGCGATGCGCGGCAGCCACTACGACGCCGTGGTCGGCCTGGGCGGCGGCAAGATCATCGACGCGACGAAGTACGCCGCCGCGCGGGTCGGGCTGCCGATGGTGTCAGTCGCCACCAACCTCTCGCACGACGGCATCTGCTCGCCGGTCTCCACCCTCGACAACGACAACGGCAGCGGATCGTACGGCGTCCCGACGCCCATAGCGCTGGTGATCGACCTGGACGTGGTCCGGGAGGCGCCGCCCCGCTTCGTCCGGGCCGGCATCGGCGACGCGGTCTCCAACCTCTCCGCGCTCGCCGACTGGGAACTGTCGCACCGCGAGACCGGCGAGCGGGTGGACGGCCTGGCCGCGGCCATGGCCCGCACCGCCGGCGAGGCGGTGCTGCGCCACCCCGGCACCATCGGCGACGACGAGTTCCTCACCGTCCTCGCCGAGGCCCTGGTGCTCTCCGGCCTCGCCATGTCGGTCAGCGGCGACAGCCGCCCGGCCTCCGGCGCGTGCCACGAGATCCTGCACGCCTTCGACCTGCTCTTCCCGCAGCGGGCCCCCGCCCACGGCGAGGGGGCCGGCCTCGGCGCCGCCTTCGCGATGCACCTGCGCGGTGCCCGCGAGCAGTCCGCGCTGATCGCCGACACCCTGCGCCGGCACGGACTGCCGGTGCTGCCCGAGCAGATCGGCTTCACCGCCCAGGAGTTCGTCGACGTGGTGCGCTACGCGCCGCAGACCCGCCCCGGGCGTTACACGATTCTGGAACACCTCGACCTGTCCGCCACCGAGATCAGGGACGCATACGCCGACTATGCCAAAACCATCAGTAGCTGAGCTGCGCCCCGTCGTTCATCCGGCGGGCGTCAAGGACCGGCGCAGCGGCGAGCACTGGGCCGGTCGGCTCTACATGCGCGAGGTGTCGCTGCGCATCGACCGGCACCTGGTCAACACCCGTGTCACGCCCAACCAACTGACCTATCTGATGACCGTCTGCGGCGTGCTCGCCGCCCCGGCGCTGCTGGTGCCAGGCATAGCCGGTGCCGTGCTCGGTGTGGTCGCGGTCCAGCTCTACCTGCTGCTCGACTGCGTCGACGGCGAGATCGCGCGGTGGAAGAAGCAGTACTCGCTCTCCGGCGTCTACCTCGACCGGGTCGGCGCCTACCTGACCGACGCCGCCGTGCTGGTCGGCTTCGGGATGCGCGCCGCCGACATCTGGGGCAGCGGCCGGATCGACTGGCTGTGGGCCTTCCTGGGCACGCTCGCCGCGCTCGGCGCGGTCCTGATCAAGGCCGAGACCGACCTCGTCGGCGTGGCCCGCCACCAGGGCGGGCTGCCCCCGGTCAAGGAGTCGGCGTCCGAGCCGCGCTCCTCCGGGATGGCGCTGGCCCGCCGGGCCGCCGCCGCCCTGCAGTTCCACCGGCTGGTGCTCGGCATCGAGGCGTCGATGCTCATCCTGCTGCTGGCGATCGTCGACCAGATCCGCGGCGACCTGTTCTTCACCCGGCTCGGCGTGGCCGTGCTGGCCGGCATCGCGCTGCTGCAGACCCTGCTCCACCTCGTCTCCGTCCTCGCGTCGAGCAGGCTGAAGTGAGCACCCCGCTGACGGTCGGCGCCGTCATCATCACCATGGGCACCCGTCCCGCGGAGTTGCAGGACCTGCTGGACTCCGTCGCCAAGCAGCAGGGCGCGCCGATCGAGGTGGCGCTGGTCGGCAACGGCTCTCCGCTGCCGGTGATGCAGCGCGAGCACGTGCGCACCGCCGAACTGCCGGAGAACCTGGGCATCCCCGGCGGCCGCAACGTCGGCGTCGAGCTGTTCGGCCCCGGCGGCCGCGACGTCGACATCGTGCTCTTCCTCGACGACGACGGCCTGCTGCCCGGCGACGACACCGGTGAGCTGGTCCGGCAGGCGTTCGCGCGGGACCCCGAACTGGGCATCATCAGCTTCCGGATCGCCGACCCGCAGACCGGCGAGACCCAGCGCCGGCACGTGCCCCGGCTGCGCGCGTCCGACCCGATGCGCAACTCCCGGGTGACCACCTTCCTCGGCGGTGCCTGCGCGGTGCGCACCGAGGTCATCCGGCAGGTCGGCGCGCTGCCCGAGCAGTTCTTCTACGCGCACGAGGAGACGGATCTGGCCTGGCGTGCCCTTGACGCCGGCTGGATGATCGACTACCGCTCCGACCTGGTGCTCCTGCACCCGGCCACCTCGCCCGCCCGGCACGCGGTCTACCACCGGCTGGTGGCCAGAAACCGTGTGTGGCTGGCCCGGCGCAACTTGCCCTGGCCCCTGGTGCCGGTGTATCTCGGCGTATGGCTGGCGCTCACCTTGGTGCGCAGGCCGTCGGGCACCGCGCTGCGCGCGTGGTTCGGCGGCTTCCGGGAGGGCTGGGCCACACCGTGCGGTCCCCGGCGGGCCATGCGCTGGCGTACGGTATGGCGGTTGACCCGGCTGGGTCGACCCCCGATCATCTGACAAGCTCGGATCTGAGAGCATCAGGCGCAGTCCGGGAGACCCCCTGCACCCGGCGCGCACCTTGAGGACGAAAGTGTCAACTGTGAGCGATACCACGCACAATGGTGCGGTCGCCGTCGGTGCCCCGCCGGTGCCCTCGGCCTTTGACGACGGCCTCAGTCCGGCGGAGCTCGCGGCCAAGTACGGCTTGTCGGTCAGTGGTGCTCGGCCTGGTCTGGTGGCTTACACCCGTCAGTTGTGGGGTCGTCGACATTTCATCAACGAGTTCGCGAAGG
>NZ_JBFBIV010000130.1:0-18148 GCF_040702025.1 Streptomyces sp. NPDC088194
GCCCCCGGGTTGGTGGGGGCGCCGCGCCCCCCCTTTTTATGGCGGCCCCGGTTCTGGGGGGGGGCCCCCCCCCCCGTCGCCCCCGCACCACATCAGGGGCGCGTGGGGGCAGCTCTCTGCGAAGCCAGGGGGAGAACCGCGCGACCGGCCACCGCGGACCGCGAGGTCCCCAACGGCGAGGACAGGGCATCCCGGAGGGTCAGGCCAACCCGTACGCACGGATGGCGTTGCCGCCCAGCACCGCCTCGCGCTCCTCCGGGGTCAGGGAGGCCGTCGCCTGCTCCGCGAGCGCGAACACGTCGGAGTAGCGGCCGGCGAGGGTGCACACGGGCCAGTCGGAGCCGAACAGCACCCGGTCGGAGCCGAAGGCCGCCAGCACGTGCCGGGCGTAGGGCAGGACGTCCTGGGGCCGCCAGGACTCCCAGTCGGCCTCGGTGATCAGCCCGGACAGCTTGCACATCGCGTTGGGGTGGTCGGCGATGCCGGCGATCTGCTCGGCCCACGGCTCCCACTCCCCCGCCGCGATCGGCGGCTTGCCGGCGTGGTCCAGCACGAAGCGCACCTCGGGCAGTTCCTCGACGGCGGCGAGCGCCGCGGGCAGTTCGCGCGGGGTGACGAGCAGGTCGTAGGCGAGACCGGCGGCGCCCAGGGCGCGCAGCCCGGCGCGGATGTCGGGCCGGTCCAGCCACTGCGGGTCGGCCTCGTCCTGGATCTGGTGGCGGATGCCGACCAGCGGTCCGGCCGCGGCGAGTTCGGTGAGCACCGCGGGCAGCCCGTCGGGGTCGGCGAGGTCGGCCCAGCCGACCACCCCGGCGATCCGGCCGTGCGAACCGCGGGCGATGGCGAGCAGCTCGCGGGTCTCGTCGAGCGAGGAGCTGGACTGCACGACGACGGTCGCGGCGATGTCGTGGGCGTCGAGCAGCGGCGCCAACTCGGGCAGCGCGAAGGTGCGGTTGATGGGTTCGAGGGCGTCGCCCTTCAGCCAGGGCTGCGGGCGGCGGCCGAGGTCCCACAGGTGGTGGTGCGCGTCGATTCGCATGGGTGCGCTCACTTCCCCGTCAGCGGCAGGGGCACGTCCGCGTCGAGCAGTCCCCGCTCGACGAGCGCGTGCCACAGGTCGTCGGGGATCGCGTGGTCGAACAGGGCCGCGTTGTCCCGGACTTCGGCCTCGTTGGCCGCGCCGACCACCGCGCAGACCACCGAAGGGTGCGCGAAGGGGTAGCGCAGTGCGGCCGCCCGCAGCGGCACCCCGAACTCCGCGCAGACCCGCTGGATGTGCTGGGCCCGCTCGATCAGGTCGGTCGGCGCAACCTCGTAGTTGTAGTGGGCGCCGGGCCTGGGGTCGGCGAGCAGACCGGAGTTGTAGACGCCGCCGACCACCACCTGGGTGCCGCGCCGCTCGCAGACCGGCAGCAGGTCGTCGTACGCGGTGCGCTCCAGCAGCGTCCAGCGGCCCGCGCACAGCACCACGTCGACGTCGAGGTCGGCGACGAGGCCGGCCATCACCCCGCTGTAGTTCATGCCGAAGCCGATCGCCTTGACCACGCCCTGGTCGCGCAGGGCGGCGAGCGCCGGGAAGCCGCTGGTGCGGACCTCGCGCAGGTGGTCCTCGACGTCGTGCAGGTAGACGATGTCCACGCTGTCCACGCCGAGGCGCTTCAGCGAGCCCTCAAGGGTGGCGTTGATGCCGTCCGCGGTGAAGTCCCACTCCCGGGCCCGGGCGGGGCTGTCGACGTAGCCCTGCTCGTCCGGGGACTCGCCGGGGCCGAGGTCGCGCAGCCGCCGGCCGACCTTGGTCGACAGCAGGTGCGACGCCCGGTCCCGCCCGGCCAGCGCCCGGCCCAGCCGTTCCTCGGAGCGGCCCATGCCGTAGTGCGGCGCGGTGTCGAGGTAGGTCACGTCCCCGCCGAAGGTGTCGAACGCCGCCGCGACCGTGGCCTCGGCCTGCTCGTCGGTGATCGCGGTGTAGAGGTTGGCCAGCGGGGCGCAGCCGAGGCCGAGCCGGGGCAGTGCCGGTACGGGCATGGGGTGGGTCTCTCCTTGCGGTGTGCGTCGGTACGGTGCCGGGGCCGACCGGAGCCGGGCGGGGCGGCCGGAAGCGGCCGGGGGCGGCCTGCCCCCGGCCGACTGCTGACTGCTGACTGCTGACTGCTGACTGCTGGCTAGTCCTCCTGTTCCCCGCTCGCGAACCGGGAGATGATCAGGGCGACGATGATGATCGCACCGTAGAGGAACTGGTTCCACAGCGGCGGCACCCCGCCGAGCGTCATCACGTTCACCACGAGTTGGAGGGCGACCACTCCGGTGAGGGCGCCGAAGAGGGTGCCGCGGCCGCCGTTGAGGCTGATCCCGCCGATCACGGTGGCCGCGAAGACCTGGAAGATCCAGTTCTGGCCCTGGGTGGAGGAGATCGCGCCGTAGTGGCCGACGTAGAGGATGCCGGCGAAGGCGGCGAGCAGCGAGGCGATGGCCAGCACCGACCAGGTGATCAGGTCGACCCGGATGCCGGCCGCGCGGGCGGCCTCCTTGTTGCCGCCGATGGCGTACAGCGCGCGGCCGTGCCGCAGGTAGCCGAGGGCGAGCCCGCCGGCCACGAACAGCACCAGACAGATCCAGATCGCCGCGGGGGCGCCGAGCCAGGACGCGCCGCCCAGGTACGAGAAGGACTTGGGCACCTCGACGATGGACTTGCCCTGGGAGATGCCGACTTGCAGCCCGCGCAGCATGGTGAGCATGCCGAGGGTGGCGATGAAGCCGTTGACTCTCAGTTTGAGGATCATGAAGCCGTTGAACCCGCCGACCACGACGCCGACCAGCAGGCAGATCGGGATCGAGGTCCAGCCGGGCAGCAACCCGATGCCGTGGTAGGTCGCCGAGCCGGTCCTGGGCATCACCAGCCACATGGCGATCACCGGGGCCACCCCGATGGTGGACTCCAGCGACAGGTCCATCCGGCCGAGGATCAGGATCATCGCCTCGCCGAGCACCAGCAGGCTCAGCTCGCTGCACTGCTGGAGGACGCCGATCAGGTTGTCGGAGGTCAGGAAGGTGGGCGAGACGATGAATCCGACCACGCCCACGATGAAGATCACCGGGATCAGGGACAGGTCGCGGTAGTTGGCGACCCTGAGCCGCGCCACGGCCCGCTTCGGCTGGTCCGGGGCGGCCGCTTCCGCGGTCAACTGGCTCACGTCACTCATTCCTCGGTCTCCTCGTGGCCGCCCGCGGGCAGCCCTTCCATCGCCGAGACCAGGTCCCGGTCGCTCCATCCGCTGCCGAACTCGGCGATCACCCGCCCGTGGAAGAGCGCGATCACCCGGTCGCAGACCCGCAGGTCGTCCAGTTCGTCGGAGACGATGACGGCCGCGTCGCCGCGGTCGGCGACCCCCCGCACCACGCCGAGCAGCGCGTCCTTGGACTTCACGTCGACGCCGGCGGTGGGCCGGATCGCCACCAGCACCCGCGGCTCGCGGGCCATCGCGCGGGCGATGACGACCTTCTGCTGGTTGCCGCCGGACAGGTCGGAGACCGGCTGGGCCGGCCCCGAGGTCTTGATGTCCAGCGAGTTGATCATGCGCTGGGCGAAGGCCCTGGTCCGGCCGGGCAACACCGTTCCGTACGGGCCGAGTTGGTCGGTCACCGACAGCGTGGCGTTCTCCGCGACGCTGCGGTTCAGGACCAGGCCCTGGCGGTGCCGGTCCTCCGGTACGTAGCCGATGCCGGCGCCCAGCGCGTGCGGGACGCTGCCGGGCTTGACCGGCTTGCCGCCGACCAGGGTGCGGCCCGTGGTGGCCTTGCGCAGCCCGACCAGGGTCTCGCCGAGCGCGGTGTTGCCGCTCGCGGTGGCCCCGGCCAGGCCCAGCACCTCGCCCGGGCGCACCGCGAAGTCGACCGGCTCGAAGGCGTCCGCCAGGGACAGCCCGTCGGCCCGCAGCACGGCGCCGTCGCCGTCGCCGCCACCTTCGCCGCCGCGGCCGTCCTTGCCGGAGACGGCCCCGGACGGTGCCGACTTCGCGTGCCAGGACGCCGCGTTGCCGCCGGGCGCCTCCCCGGTCATCGCCTCCACCAGCGCCTCCTTGCCGAGCTCCGCGACCGGCGCGGTCAGCACGTGCCGCGCGTCGCGGTAGACGGTGACCGTGGTGCACAGGTCGTAGACCTCTTGCAGGTGGTGCGAGATGAAGAGGAACGCCACGCCCTGCCGCTGGAGTTCGCGCAGCTTGGTGAAGAGCCGGTCGATGCCGGCCGCGTCGAGCTGCGCGGTGGGCTCGTCGAGGATGATGAAGCGGGCGCCGAAGGACAGCGCCCGGGCGATCTCCACGAACTGGCCCTGCTCCACGGTGAGATCGCCGGCCCGGGCGTTGGGATCGACGTCGACGCCGTACTCGCCCAGCAGGTCGCGGGCCCGGGTGCGCAGCGCCGACCACCTGATCCGCCCGCCGCCGAAGCGGTTGAGGAACAGGTTCTCCGCGACGGTCAGGTCCGGGACCACCATGGACTTCTGGTAGACGCACGCCACCTTCGCCTGCCAGCCGGCGGTGTCGCCGGCCGCGGGTGCCGGCTCGCCCTGGAACCGGACCTGGCCGGCGTCCGGGTGCTGAAGCCCGGTCAGCACGGACACGAGGGTGGACTTCCCGGCGCCGTTGCGGCCGACGAGCGCGTGCGAGTCGCCGGCCGCGACGGTGATGCCCACCTGGTCGAGGGCCACGGTGGCCCCGAACCGTTTGACGATGCCCTCCGCGTGGACCGCGGCGGGCGGTACGGCCTCGGCCATGGGTCAGCTCTTCCCGAGCTGGTTGGCCCACAGGCTGGGGTCGTCCACGTTGGCCTTGGTCACCAGCGGCGCCGGCAGCTGGTCCTCCAGGCCGTTCGGGATCTTGATGATGTTCGAGCCGTGGTCGGTCGGGCCGGGCTTGAAGGTCTTGCCCGCCATGGCCGCCTTCGCGTAGTACAGCGCGTACTTGGCGTAGGTGTCGGCGGGCTGGGAGATCGTCGCGTCGATCTGGCCGGCCTTGATCGCCTTGAACTCCTCCGGGATGCCGTCGTTGGAGATGATGGTGATGTGGCCCGCGGTACCGGCCGGCTTGAGCAGGCCCTTCTGCTTCAGCAGCGCGAGGGTGGGCTGCAGGAAGACGCCGCCGGCCTGCATGTAGAGGCCGTTGAGGTCCGGGTTGGAGGCCAGCGTGGTCTGCAGCTTGGCCGACGCGGTCGCGCCGTCCCAGTTGGTGACGAGCGGGATCACCTTGATGCCGGGGAAGTTGGTCTTCATGCAGGAGGCGAACGCCTCCGAGCGGTCCCGGCCGTTGATGGAGGACAGGTCGCCCTCGAACTCGGCCACCTTGCCCTTGCCCTTGAGCTGCGCGCCCAGGTACTTGCAGGCGTTCGTGCCGTACGCCTTGTTGTCGGCGCGCACCACCATGTACACCTGCCCCTTGTCCGGGCGGGTGTCGACGCTGATCACCGGTATCTTCTTCTTCGCCATCTGGTCGAGGGTGGAGGCGATCGCACCGGTGTCCTGCGGGGCCATCACGATCGCCTTGGCGCCCTCGTTGGCGAAGCTCTGCACGTTGGCGACGAGCTTGCCGATGTCGTTCTGCGAGTTGGTGCGCGGCAGCGCGGAGACCGCGCCGGCCTTGATGTCCTTCTCGATGTAGCCGTTGTACGAGTTCCAGAAGTCGCTGTCCGAGCGCGGCAGGTCGATACCCACCTTGCCCGAACTTCCTCCTGCCTTGCTTTCGCTGCCTCTGTTGCAGCCCGCGAGCGCGGTGACCGCGAGCAGCGCGGCACAGGCGGCCACGGTCGTCGTGCGCAGTCTCATCGTCGAGTCCTGCCCTTCCGGGTGTGGGTGATGTCGGCTCTGCGAAGGGTGGAGCGGGCGGAGCTGGTGGAGCGGGTGGAGCGGGTCGTGCGGGTCATGCGGATCGTGCGGGGTCGAGCGGGTCGTGCGAGTGGTGCTGGTGGCGCTAGTCGGCCGCCGGGCGCAGCCGCAGCCCCTGCATGCCGCCGTCCACGGCGAGGGAGGCTCCGGTGACGCTCGCCGCCGCCGGGCTCGCCAGGTAGACGATCGCGGCGGCGACCTCGTCGGCGCTGACCAGCCGGCCCATCGGCTGCCGGGCGTTGAGAGCGGCCCGCTCGGCGCCCGGGTCGTCGGCCTGGTCGAGCAGCCGGCCGACCCACGGGGTGTCCGCGGTGCCGGGGTTGACGCAGTTGACCCGTACGCCCTCGCGCACGTGGTCGGCGGCCATCGCCAGGGTCAGCGAGAGCACGGCGCCCTTGCTGGCGCTGTACAGGGCCCGTTGGGGCAGGCCCGCGGTGGCCGCGATGGAGCAGGTGTGGGTGATCGAGGCGCTGCCGGGCCGCGCCACGGCGGCCTTGCGCAGGTGCGGCAGCGCGGCGCGCGCGGCCCGCACCAGGCCGAGGACGTTGATGTCCATGACCCGCTGCCACTCGTCGTCGGCGTTGTCCTCGACGGTGCCGACGGCGCCGATCCCGGCGTTGCCGACGAGGATGTGCAGGCTGCCCAGCTCCCCCACCGCCTCGGCCACCGCCGCCTGGACCGCCTGGTCGGAGCTGACGTCGGCACGGACCGGGACGGTGCCCTCGGGCGCGCCGGAGGGGTCGCGGTCCAGGACGGCGACCCGCGCGCCGCGGGCGGTCAGCAGCCGGGCGGTGGCGGCCCCGATGCCGGAGGCGCCGCCGGTGACCAGGGCGGTCAGCCCGGCCAGGTCCTGCGGGTGGAGGGCGGTCGCGGTCTCGTGGGAGGGGGTGTCGGTCATCGGGCGAGCTCCTGTCGGGCCACCCAGACCGGGCCGTCCGGGTAGCGGTAGTCGGTGAGGGTCTCGGGGACCATGCGGGCGGAGAAGCCGGGGGCGGTGGGCGCCTGGTACCGGCCGTTCTCCATCACCACCGGGTCGGTGAAGTGCTCGTGCAGGTGGGGAACGTACTCGATGATGCGGTCGTCCCAACTGCCGGAGACGGCGACGTAGTCGAACATCGAGAGGTGCTGGACGAGTTCGCACAGGCCGACCCCGCCGGCGTGCGGGCAGACCGGCACGCCGAACTTGGCGGCGAGCAGCAGGATCGCCACGTTCTCGTTGACGCCGGCCACCCGGGCCGCGTCGATCTGCACGAAGTCCACGGCGCCGGCCTGGAGCAGCTGCTTGAACACCACCCGGTTGGCGACGTGTTCGCCGGTGGCTACCCGGATCGGCTGGCCGGCCCGCACGGCGGCGTGCGCGAGCACGTCGTCGGGGCTGGTCGGCTCCTCGATCCAGTACGGCTCGAACGGCGCGAGCGCCCGCATCCAGTCGACGGCCTCGGCCACGTCCCAGCGCTGGTTGGCGTCGACCGCGATCCGGATGCCGGGGCCGACCGCCTCCCGGGCCAGCCGCATCCGCCGCAGGTCGTCGTCGAGGTCGGCGCCGACCTTCAGCTTGATCTGGGTGAAGCCGGCCGCGACCGCCTCCTTCGCCAGCCGGGTCAGCTTCTCGTCGGAGTAGCCGAGCCAGCCGGGCTCCGTGGTGTAGGCGGGGTAGCCGCGGCGGCGCAGCTCCTCGGCCCGCGCGGCGCGGCCGGGTTCGGCGCGGCGGAGGATCTCCAGCGCCTCGTCCCTGGTCAGCGCGTCGCTCAGATACCGGAAGTCGACCAGGTCGACGATCTCCTCCGGGGTCATCCCGGCCAGCAACTCCCAGACCGGGCGGCCGGCCTGGCGGGCGGCCAGGTCCCAGGCGGCGTTGACGACCGCGCCGGCCGCCATGTGCATCACGCCCTTCTCCGGGCCGAGCCAGCGCAGTTGCGAGTCGTGGGTGAGCAGCCGGTAGAAGGCGCCGAGATCGCCGGTGACACTGTCCACCGTGCGCCCGACCACATAGGGTCGGAGCGTCGCGATCGCCGCGGCGACGACGTCGTTGCCGCGCCCGATCGTGAAGCACAGGCCGTATCCCGCCAGGCCCCCGGGCGCGTCGGTACGGAGTACCACGTAAGCGGCGGAGTAGTCGGGGTCGGGGTTCATGGCGTCCGAGCCGTCGAGCTGCTCCGAGGTCGGAAAGCGGATGTCGTACACGTCGACCTCGGTGATGGTCGGACTCATGCACACTCCCGTCGCGAGACATCGGATCTTTTTTCGATGATCCGATGTATAGCCGTGCGCGGTGGGGTTCGTCCAGGGGGGAGCGCGAATTTTGTCGATTACAGATCGGATGTCTCAACGCACGCGGCCGCTGGCGTCGTGGCTGGTGAGACGCATGCCGACCCGGCGTACGGCGCTGCGGTGGCTCCGACGTGCGGTGATCGGCGGCACCGCGCTGGCCGTACTGGCGATGCTCGGCGCGGGCGGCGCGCTGCGGGCGCAGTACGCCGGCGACCCGTCCGCCGCCGGCCGCACCCGCGGCAACGACGCGGTCTGGCTCGGCCACCCCTGGGTGGACGGCACCCGCACACCGGCCGAACTCGCCCTGCTGCGCGACCGGGTGCGCGGCAGCGGCATCCACGACCTGTACGTCCACACCGGTCCGCTCTCGGCCGACGGGAGCCTCGACCCGGCCCTGTACCCCACCGCGGCCGCGTTCCTCGCCGACGTGCGCCGCGAACTGCCCGGCGTACGCGTCCAGGCGTGGCTCGGCGACACCGTCGCCCACGGCGGCACGCCCGGGCTGCGTCTGGACGACAGCGCGGTCCGCGCCCGTATCCGCGACTCGGCGCGGCAGGTGCTCGACGCCGGCTTCGCGGGCGTCCACCTCGACCTGGAGCCGGTGCCGTCCGGCGACGGCGGCTTTCTGCGCACCCTCGACACGGTGCGGGCGCTCACCGTCGCCCGCGGCGTGCCGCTGTCCGCCGCGGTGCCCCAGATCGACCCGCTGCCCGGCCTGCACACCGTCTCCCACCTGCCGTTCAGCCACCCGAAGTGGTGGTCCCAGCGGTACTTCGGGCAGGTCGCCGGGCGGGTCGACCAGATCGCGGTGATGGCCTACGACACCGCGCTGCCCGCCTCGTCCCTGTTCGGCGGCTACATCGCGCAGCAGACCTCCCTCGCGTTGCAGGTCACCCCGAAGGCCACCAACCTCCTGATCGGGCTGCCCGGTTACCACACCGAGGCCATCGGCCACCACGGCTACGCCGAGACCGTCCCGGCCGCGGTGCGCGGCGCCCGGGTGGCGCTCGCCCGCACCGACCGCGACCGCGCCGCCTTCGGCCTCGCGCTGTACGTCGACTTCGCCGCCGACCCCGCCGACTGGGCGGCGTACCGGGCCGGCTGGGGCACGCCGTGAGGAGCAGCGGTCACGGCGCGGGCTGCGGCGCACCGTCCGTTACGCCGTAGGCTGGTTCCCGCACGCAGGAGTACGCCGGAAGGAGAAGCTGGGTGATCGAGCTGGAGGGTGTTCCCGAGCTGATCGATCCGGTCATGGTGGCCGCGTTCGAGGGCTGGAACGACGCCGGGGACGCGGCCTCCACCGCGGTCGACCACCTCGACCGGGAGTTCAAGGGCGAGGTCTTCGCCGCGCTCGACGCCGAGGACTACTACGACTTCCAGGTCAACCGGCCCACGGTCTGGATGGACGGCGGCACCCGCAAGATCACCTGGCCGACCACCCGGCTGTCGGTGGTCCGCATCCAGTCGCCCAAGCCGCGCGACCTGGTGCTGGTGCGCGGGATCGAGCCCAGCATGCGGTGGCGCTCGTTCTGCAACGAGATCCTGGGCTTCGCGCACGAACTCGGCGTCGAGATGGTCGTCATCCTCGGCGCGCTGCTCGGCGACACCCCGCACACCCGTCCGGTCCCGGTCTCCGGCGTCACCTCCGACGCCGAACTGGCCACCACCATGAACCTGGAGGAGTCCCGGTACGAGGGCCCCACCGGCATCGTCGGCATCCTCCAGGAGGCGTGCACGCACGCCGGCATCCCCGCGGTGAGCCTGTGGGCCGCAGTGCCGCACTACGTCTCCCAGCCGCCCAACCCCAAGGCCACGCTGGCGCTGCTCAACCGCCTGGAGGACCTGCTCGACCTGCGCATCCCGCAGGGCGAGCTCCCCGAGGACGCCCGCGCCTGGCAGGTCGGCGTCGACCAGCTCGCCTCGGAGGACAGCGAGGTCGCGGAGTACGTCCAGACGCTGGAGGAGGCGCGGGACACCGCGGAGTTGCCGGAGGCGTCCGGCGAGGCCATCGCGAAGGAGTTCGAGCGGTATCTGAGGCGGCGGGACCCCGGGGACTACGCGTCCAGCGAGGGCACGGACGGCGTCCCCCACTTCCGCGGCAAACCCGCGCCTCGGGAGGACCCGAACCCCTCGTCCCCCTCCTCGGACGAGGTCGAGGACGACAGCGACGGCGAGGACGACAGCGAGTAAGGGGCAGACGCCGGGCAAGAGGAGCCGCGCCCCCTGGGGGTGACCGCCTTCCCCGAAGGCGGTCACCCCCGCGTACGCGGTCCTAGAGGGCCACGCCCAGCAGCGCGTCCACCGCACGGGAGACGAGCCCGGGTGCGCCCGGGTCCGTGCCGCCCTCCGACGCCTGGGTGACCGCCCAGGCGTCGACGGCGGCGAGCGCGCGCGGCGCGTCGAGGTCGTCCGCGAGGGCGGCTCGCACCTCGTCGAGCAGCGCGTCGGCGGACGGCCCGTCGGGGCGGGAGACGGCCTCGCGCCAGCGGCCGAGGCGGGCCACGGCGTCGGCGAGGACGTCGTCGGTCCACTCCCAGTCCGCCCGGTAGTGGTGCGCGAGGAGCGCCAGCCGGATCGCGGCGGGGTCGACGCCGGCCCGGCGCAGCGCGGAGACGAAGACGAGGTTGCCCTTGGACTTGGACATCTTCTCGCCGTCCAGGGCGACCATCCCGGCGTGCACGTACGCCTTGGCGTACGGGTACTCCCCGGTGAGCACCTGGGCGTGCGACGCGCCCATCTCGTGGTGCGGGAAGGCGAGATCGGAGCCGCCGCCCTGGACGTCGAAGCCCATCCCGAGGTGGTCCAGCGCGATCGCGACGCACTCGATGTGCCAGCCGGGGCGCCCGCGCCCGAGGGACGCTCCGTCCCAGCTCGGCTCGCCGTCCCGCTCGGCACGCCACAGCATCGGGTCGAGCGGGTTCTTCTTGCCCGGCCGCTCCGGGTCGCCGCCGCGCTCGGCGGCGAGCAGCCGCATCGCGGCGGCGTCGAGCCCGGACACCGCGCCGAAGTGCGGGTCGCACTCGACCGAGAAGTACACGTCGCCGTCCACGTCGTACGCGGCGCCGGTCTCCCGCAGCCGCTCGATCAGCGGCACGATGCCGGGTATGGCCTCGACGGCTCCGATGTAGTGGGCCGGGGGCAGCAGCCGCAGCGCGGTCATGTCCTCGCGGAACAGCGCGGTCTCGCGCTCGGCGAGCGCGGTCCAGTCGTCGCCGGTGTCCGCCGCGCGCTCCAGCAGCGGGTCGTCCACGTCCGTGACGTTCTGCACGTACTCGACCTGGCGCTTCGTGTCGAGCCACACCCGCTGCACGAGGTCGAACGCGTTGTAGGTCGCCGCGTGCCCCATGTGGGTGGCGTCGTACGGGGTGATCCCGCAGACATAGAGGCGGGCGACCGGACCGGGCTCGATGGGGACGAGTCCACCGGTCGACGTGTCGTGCAGACGAAGAGGGCGTCCGGTGCCCGGAAGGGCGGGGACGTCGGAAGCTGGCCAGGCATGCATGAGACGAGGGTAACCGGGCCGGTGGTCGACCACTTCCGCTGGGATGGGTGCCTTTCCGGCACGGCCGTACCGGGCGGGACCGCGCACCCCCGGGTGGGGAGTCGTCAGACCGGCGGCCAGGGGATCGAGGGCCAGTCGCCGGACGGGGCCGGGTGGACGCCGGTTTCCAGCAGCCGGTCGACCCGGGAGCGCAGCGCGGCCGTCTCCGCGGGGGTGATCAGGGTGCCCAGCCGCTCGCCGAGGGCGCCGGAGAGGTCCGCGGCGAGCCGGGTGAGGACCGCGACCGCCTCGGCCGGCAGGGGCTCGCCCGCCCATCCCCACAGCAGCGTCCGCAACTTGTCGTCGGTGTGGAAGGTCACGCCGTGGTCGATGCCGTAGAGCCGCCCGTCGGCGGCGGGCAGGAGGTGGCCGCCCTTGCGGTCGGCGTTGTTCACCACCGCGTCGAGGACGGCCAGCCGGCGCAGGCGTATGTCGTCGGCGTGCACGAGCAGCGCGGTGCCGCCGCCTTCGAGTCGGGCCTCGACGACGGCCTTCCAGCCCGGCGCCGGCTCGGTGTCCTCGGTCAGCGCGAGCAGCGCGCCCGGCCCGTCCTGGCCGTCGTCGTCATCGCCGTCGGCCCCGTCCTCGCCGTCGCCGTCCTCGTTCCCGCCGTCGGCCGCGGACTCGATCCACAGCTGCACCATGCCCTCGCCGTACGGCCCGTCGCGCAGCACCGTGGGCGGGACCAGGCCCCAGCCGGTGGCCTCGGAGACGAGGTAGGTGGCGACCTCGCGCTGGGCGAGGGTGCCGTCGGGGAAGTCCCACAGCGGCCGCTCACCGCGGACCGGCTTGTAGACGCAGGCGACGGTGCGGCCCTGGTGCGTGCTCTCGCAGAGCAGCACGGCGTTGGAGGCGTCACGGATCTGGCCGCGTACGGCCAGTTCGCCGTGGCGCAGCGCCTCGATGTCGCGCGGATCGACCCCGGTGCCGGTGTCCGTACCCGGGGCGGCGGTCGCGTCCGCGCCCACGGCGGCCCGCGGGTCCGTGCCGGTGCTCAGGCCGACCTCCGGTACCCGTTCTGGCGCGGGCATACGTGTCCTTCCGGGTCCAGGGGGAGGCTGCACAGCGGGCAGGGCGGGCGGCCGGCGGAGACCACGTCGAGCGCGCGCTTGGCGAAGGAACGGGCCTGGGCGCCGGTCAGCAGCACCCGCAGCAGCGGCGGGCCGTTCTCGTCGTCCTGGAGCAGTTCCTCCTCGGCGGCCTCCAGGTCCTCCTCGTCCTCGCCGGCCAGTTCGACCAGGGCCTGCGCCTCGATGACCATCCGCTCGTGGGCGCCGTCCCACGCCAGCGCCATGGTGCCGACCCGGAACTCCTCGTCCACCGGCACCTCCAGCGGAGCGGCGTCCAGCATCTCGGTCGGCGCGACGGCGGGGACCGAGGCGTTTCCACCGGTCCTGCGCACCACCTCGTCGAGGAGTTCGTCGATCCGCTCGGCGAGCGCGGCCACCTGCGTCTTCTCCAGGGCCACGCTCGTGGTCCGGCCCAACGCGGTGGCCTGGAGGAAGAACGTCCGCTGTCCGGGCTGACCGACGGTCCCGGCGACGAAGCGTTCCGGGTGTTCGTAGAAGAAGACCTGGCGGGGCACGTCCTGCTCCGTTTGCTCGGCTTGATCGACTGTGCTGGTGCTTGACTGCTGCTCGGCTGCTGTGACGGCTGTGCCGCGCCGCGCGTGCGGCGTGTCAGGGCACGGGCCACCGGGCATCCACCCTACTGCGGAAGCCGATCACGAGGTGCCGGTCGAACCGCCGACCACGGCGTCCCCCGGGTCCAGCCGGCCCTTGGAGCGGGCGGCGTCGGCCGAGCCTGCGCCGGGCGCGCTGTCCGCGGCGCCCTCGGCCGGCGGCGGGGGGATCAGCGCGGTGAGGTCGCCGGTGTCGCCGAGCCGCAGCAGGAACGGGCGGTGCGGGGTGTAGCGGACGACGGTGACCGAGCAGGGATCGGCGTTGATCCGCTGGAAGAGGTCGAGGTGCGTGCCGAGGGCGTCGGCGACCAGCGCCTTGATGACGTCGCCGTGCGAGCAGACCAGGTACAGCGCGTCCGCGCCGTGCTCGGCCTCGATCCGCGCGTTCCAGTCGCGTAGGGCGTCGACCGCGCGGGCCTGCATCGCGCGCAGCGACTCGCCCTCGGCGCCGGGGAAGACGGCGGCGGAGGGGTGCCGCTGGACGGTGGCCCACAGCGGCTCCTCCGCCAACTCGCGGATCTTCCGCCCGGTCCAGTCGCCGTAGTGGCACTCGCCGACCCGGTCGTCGGTGTGCAGGGGCAGTTCGGGCCGGGTGGCGAGCAGCGGTCCGACCGTCTCCTGGCAGCGCTGCAGCGGGCTGCTCACCACGGCGGCGAGCGGGAGGGCGGCGAGCCGGGCGGCGAGCGCGGTGGCCTGGGCACGGCCGGTGTCGTCGAGGGCGACGCCGGGGCTCCAGCCGGCCAGCACTCCGTCGGTGTTGGCGGTCGAACGGCCATGCCGGACGAGGATCACGGTGGGCATGTCCGCCACCGTAACCCCTTCCGGGGACGCGCGTTGTGCTGGGTGACGGCCGTGGCGGGGAAGATCCCCCCCGAGCCCCCACCACGGCCGCGAACGTCACCGGCCGGTCCACGTGCGGGTCCACGTGCCGGGCCGGGGGCCCCTGGGCGGGCGGCGGTCGGGCCACGCGAGGGCCCCGGGAGGGCGGGAAGGCCCCGGGAGGCGGCCGCACCTGCCGGGTCCCGCTTTCCGAGCGCGTTTGCTCACCGCTTCCGGCGTTTTGCTCGTACCTGACGGCCCGTTGTCTCCGCTTTACATGCAGGGCGAGAGCCGTGCGTCCGGCGGCCGCTTACGGTTTGCTTGTCCTTGCGGTCAGGTCCCGGCCTGTCACTCCCCGTGGGTAGGGTGCAGCAGGGGTCGAGTCGAGACGGCCCGACGTGTCGGGACCGCGAAGCAGGTGGAGATGTTCAGCAAGGCGACGAGGAGCCGCCCGATGACCGAGCCGGGCGTGGGTACCGCGGGAGCGGACTGGTCTCCTTACGCCCGGCTGCAGGACGCGGCGGGGGCGTACTTCCTGCACCCGGACATCGCGATGGACGCGATCACGGGGGTGCTCGGCCGGCGCCGGGTGCGGGGTTTCACGCTGGAGCGCGTGGTGGACCTCACCGAGGCCGGCGCGTCGGTGTGGCAGGAGGCGGCGGTCTGCGACGGGCGGCGGCTGATCCTGTGGCACAGCGAGGAGTTGGCCGACGCGAACGCGCCCGGCGGGACCGTGCTGGACTCCTCCGTGCAAGTGCTCCCGCTGGACGCGATCGGCCACGTCGGCATGCGCACGCTCGTCGGGCGCGACGAGCGCGGGCGCCGCATCGACCGCGGGGTCTACCTGGTCCTCGCCACCGTGATGCCCCACGAACTCACCGCGGCCCAGGCCGATCCGGACTCTCCGCTGCCGGTCGCCTCCGCGAAGATCCGGCCCGAGTCCTTCCGCTTCAGCAAGTCCCTCGACGACGGCGGCCCCGGCCAGATAGCCCGCCTCATCGACTTCGGCCGCCTGCTGGGCCGCCTCGTCCCGGCGGGGTAACGGCAACGGAGAGCGGCAGCCGGCAAGGGGCGCGTGAGGGCACATCCCAGGCGAAGCTCCGGGGGGGACAACCGCGCGACCAGCCCAGCACCGACAGGTGGTCCGGGCACTTCCGCAACCATGCCCCCCGGGCGGTCGCGTTACCCCAGCCCCGCCAGCGAAAGAGCCTCGATCCCCGCCCGCA
Organism: Streptomyces sp. NPDC088194; assembly: GCF_040702025.1. Lineage (NCBI taxonomy): Bacteria > Bacillati > Actinomycetota > Actinomycetes > Kitasatosporales > Streptomycetaceae > Streptomyces > Streptomyces sp. NPDC088194. Next base: position 15,414 of record NZ_JBFBIV010000130.1, read on the forward strand.
ACCCCGCGACCCGCTCGTCGAGGCTGAACCCGGAAGGCGCCAGCGAGAGCGTGGTCACGCCCGCGGCGGCGTACTCCTTCATGCGGTCCGCGATCCGCTCCACCGGCCCCAACAGGCAAGTGGAGTCGATGAGTTCCTGCGGCACCGCCGCCGCGGCGGCGTCCTTCTCCCCGGCCAGGTACTTGTCCTGGATGTCCGCGGCCTGCCGCTCGTACCCCATGCGCTGAGCCAGCTGGTTGTAGAAGTTCTGCTTGCGGCTCCCCATCCCGCCGACGTACAGCGCGGTGTACGGCCGGAAGGTGTCCGCGAGCTTCGGCAGATCCGCCACGGAGCCGAGCGCCAGCGGCAGCGTCGGGCACACGTCGAACCCGTCCATCGTCAGCCCGGCCTTCTCCCGGCCGGCCCGCAGCGGGCGGATCGCGGTGTCCTCCAGGTGCGCGGCGGACGGGAAGATCAGCAGCGCGCCGTCGGCGATCTCGCCGGTCTGCTCCAGGTTCTTCGGGCCGATCGCCGCGATGTACAGCGGGATGTGCTCGCGCTGCGGGTGCACGGTCAGCCGCAGCGCCTTCCCGGGGCCGCCGGGCAGCGGCAGCGTCCAGTGCTCGCCCTCGTACGACAGCCGCTCGCGGGACATCGCCTTGCGGACGATCTCGACGTACTCGCGGGTGCGGGCCAGCGGCTTGTCGAACTTGACGCCGTACCAGCCCTCGGAGACCTGCGGCCCGGAGACGCCGAGGCCCAGCCGGAACCGGCCGCCGGTCAGGGAGTCCAGGGTGGCGGCGGTCATCGCGGTCATCGCCGGGGTGCGGGCCGGGATCTGGAGGATCGCCGAGCCCACGTCGATCCGCTCGGTCTGCGCGGCCACCCACGACAGCACGCTCGGCGCGTCGGAGCCGTACGCCTCGGCGGCCCAGCAGACGGAGTAGCCGAGGCGGTCGGCCTCCTGGGCGACGGCGAGGTTGTCCGCGTCCATGCCGGCGCCCCAGTAGCCGAGGTTGATCCCGAGCCGCATACCGCTCCCCTTAGTACGTACTGGCCAGTAACGTCGTTGTCCCCCCGGACTTTAGCGCCTTGTCCGGCCGAACGCGCCTGTCGGGTACGTCACTGCTCCCCATTTGGAGGGCCGGGCGCTAGCCTCAGCGGTCATGGAGCACAGGCATCTCGGCCGCACCGGCCTGCGCGTGTCCCGGCTCGGACTCGGCACGCTCACCTGGGGGCGCGACACGGGCGAGCGGGACGCCGCCGACCAGCTCAAGTCCTTCTGGGAGGCGGGCGGCTCGCTGGTCGACACCGCGGACGTGTACGCGGACGGAGGCGCGGAGTACCTGCTCGGGCGGCTGATCGAGGACCTGGTGCCGCGCTCCGACCTGGTGATCGCCACGAAGGCGGGCAGCGTGCCCGACCCCGACCGGCGCTTCGACACCTCCCGCGGGCACCTGCTCGCCGCGCTCGACGCCTCGCTCCAGCGGCTCGGCACGGACCACGTCGACCTGTGGCAGGTGCACGCGTACGACCCGGGCACGCCGATGGAGGAGACGCTCCAGGCCCTGGACATCGCGGTCAGCAGCGGCCGGGCCCGCTATGTCGGGGTCTCCAACTTCTGCGGCTGGCAGCTCGCCAAGGCCGCGTCCTGGCAGCTCGCCACGCCCGGCCGCACCCCGCTGGCCAGCACGCAGATGGAGTACTCGCTGCTCCAGCGCGGCGTCGAACGCGAGGTGCTGCCCGCGGCCGTCGACCTCGGCGTGGGCCTGCTTCCGTCGTCGCCGCTCGGGCGCGGGGTGCTCACCGGGAAGTACCGGCACGGCGTCCCCGCGGACTCGCGCGGCGGCTCCTCCGGCATGGCCGCCTTCGTGGCGCCGTACCTCGACGACACCGCCCGCCTGATCGTGGACGCGCTGGCCATAGCGGCCGACGGCCTGGCCGTGTCGCCGCTGCAGGTCGCGCTCGCCTGGGTGCGGGACCGGCCGGGCGTCACCGCGCCCATCCTCGGCGCGCGCAACGCCGCGCAGCTCGGCGCCGCTCTGTCGGTGGAGGGCCTTACGCTGCCGGAAGAGATCTGCTCGGCCCTTGACGACGTCTCGGCGCCGTTGCACCGCTACCCGGACCACGACTGGACCACTCTCTGAGTCCTGCGAGTCGCGGCCGTTCCGCTCCACGGAGGCTTCCAGCGTGACCACCCCCACCCCGCCCGACGACTCCACCGCTCCCGCCGCGCAGGCCGCCGCTCCGACGGCCACCGGGACTCCCGCGGCCCTCGCGGACGGCGGCGCCGTGCCCGCCGCGCGCCCCGGCCCGGCCGGGAAGCCGGATCTGGCGAGCCTGGCGGCGGCGATGCGGTCCATCGAGCGCGGCGACAACCCGGCGGCGCCCGCCCCGCGCGGCGACGCGGCCGAGGCCCGCCGCAAGCGCCGCGAGGCGATGGCGGAGGAGGCGGCCCGGCTCCAGGCCCTGGAAGCGGCCGAGATGGTGGGCGGGACCACGCCGGGCGCGACCGCGGAGCAGGGCGAGGCGGCGTCCGAGGGCGGGTCCGGCGACGGGCCGGCCGAGCCGGCGGACGCGGGGGGCGAGGGCGAGGCGGGAGACGCGCCGGAGCCGACCGACGGGCCGGAGCCCGGTGACGCGCCCGAGCCCGGCGACGCCGATCTGCCCTCCACCGCGGCGGGTACGACCGGCGAGACGGGCGCCGAACCCGGCAACGGCCCGGCCGGGCAGGTGACTTCGGCGCAAGGCGGGCC
>NZ_JBFBIV010000131.1:0-18102 GCF_040702025.1 Streptomyces sp. NPDC088194
GGCCGCGGGTCCGGCCGCGGGTCCGGACGCCCGCCCCCGGCTCGTGCGGTCACGGCACTAGGCCAACGGCCCCGTCACGCTCTCCGCGGCCCGAACCAGGGAGCCGTGGCGGACGAAGGCCTCCGCGGCCGCGAGGTCGGGCGCGAGGAAGCGGTCCCGCCCGGGCCCGGGCACCCCGGCGGCGCGCAGCGCGGCGAGCACGGCGGCGGTGGCGGGCGCCGGGCGCAGCTCGGTCCCGGTGGTACGGATCTCCAGCGCCCGGGTGGCCGCGAACATCTCCACCGCGATGACCCGGGTGAGCGCGTCCACCGCGGTCCGCAGCTTCCGCGCCGCGGACCACCCCATGGACACGTGGTCCTCCTGCATCGCCGAGGAGGGGATCGAGTCGACGGACGCGGGCACCGCCAGCCGCTTCATCTCGCTGACCAGCGCCGCCTGGGTGTACTGCGCGATCATCAGCCCGGAGTCCACGCCCGGGTCGTCGGCGAGGAAGGGCGGCAGCCCGTGCGACCGGTTCTTGTCGAGCAGCCGGTCCGTACGCCGCTCCGCGATCGACGCGAGGTCGGCCGCGGCGATCGCGAGGAAGTCCAGCACGTAACCGACCGGAGCGCCGTGGAAGTTGCCGTTCGACTCGACCGTGCCGGCCTCCGTCACCACCGGGTTGTCGATGGCCGCGGCCAGCTCGCGGTCCGCGACCAGCCGGGCGTGCGCGAGGGTGTCCCGCCCGGCCCCGGCGACCTGCGGCGCGCACCGCACGGAGTACGCGTCCTGCACCCGCGGCGCGTCGTCCTGGTGGTGGCCGGTCAGGCCGGAGCCCGCGAGCACCCTGCGCATGTTGTCCGCGCTGGCCGCCTGCCCGGGGTGCGGGCGGATCGCGTGCAGTTCGGGCGCGAGCACCCGGTCGGTGCCGAGCAGCGCTTCGAGGGTGAGCGCGGCGGTGACGTCGGCCGCGGTGAACAGCCCCGCCAGGTCCGCGCAGGCCATCACGAGCATCCCGAGCATGCCGTCGGTGCCGTTGATGAGGGCCAGGCCCTCCTTCTCGCGCAGCTCGACCGCTTCGATGCCGTGCTCGGCGAGCAGCTCCGCCGCAGGGCGCACCACGCCGTCCGGCCCTTCCGCCTCGCCCTCCCCCATCAGCACCTGGGCGCAGTGCGCGAGCGGCGCGAGGTCGCCGGAGCAGCCGAGCGAGCCGTACTCGTGCACGACCGGGGTGATGCCCGCGTTCAGCACCGCCGCCATCGTCTCCACGACCACCGGGCGCACCCCGGTACGGCCCGACGCCAGCGTCTTCAGCCGCAGGAACATCAGCGCGCGCACCACCTCGCGTTCCACCCGCGGGCCCATGCCCGCGGCGTGCGACCGTACGAGGCTGCGTTGCAGCTGGGCGCGCAGCTCCGGGCTGATGTGGCGCACCGCCAGCGCGCCGAAGCCCGTCGAGACGCCGTAGACCGGTTCCGGTTTCGCGGCGAGCGCGTCGATCACGTCGCGCGCTCGCGCAACGCCTTCCAGCGCCTCCGCGCCGACCTCGATCCGCGCGTTGCCGCGGGCGACGGCTGTGACGTCTTCCGCTTCCGTGCCGTGCGCGCCCAGCACCACCACGTTCTGCATATCCATATTCACAAACCCTAAGCACTGAATCGTTCCCTGTCACCCGCCGCCCCGACCCGCCGCCCCGACCCGCACCGGCGCGCAGCCCCGGCCTCCCCATCGACCGTCCTCAGCCGGCCGCAAGCCGTGGCGCTACGAGGTGGCAGCGGACGGCCGGATCGCGGCGACGAGTTCGCGGACACCGCCGGTTCGGGGGTGGCGCCGGGCGAGGTCGGCGACGATGGCACGGATACTGGGGCGGTCGCGGACCTCGGCGGGGGCGGTGCGGTGGGCGGCGAGGAGGGCGTGGACGGTCTGCTCCGGTTTGTCCCATCGCCACCAGGCGCGGGCCATGTCGGTGTGGAGCCGGCCGCGGCGCTCGGCGGTGGCGAACTGGCCCGGATGGAGGTTGCGGCCCGCGTGGACAGCCGCCCCGGCGTCGCCGAGGGACCACAGGACGCCGACCTTGTAGAGGAATCCGTTGCCGCGGTTCTGCTGCTGGGCGCCCGACGTCTCGGCGTGCGCTGGTGCCACGGCATCGCGTCCGACCCGATACGGCTGCACGCATGGGTGCAGACTGAGGACGGCGCCGACGTCGCCGAGCCGTCCTCGACTTGCGCCTACACCCCCGTGCTCACCATCGGAGACCGTCATCGCCAGCCCCTCTGACCCGACCGACCCGATCATCTGGCTGCGCACCGAGACCTGCGGACTCGGGTCTTACCGCGCCGACCTCGTCGAGACGTACTGGCGCTGGGAGCAGGACCCCGCGCTCCTGGTCGGCTACGGGCGTCAGGCCCCCGAATCACTGGAGGCGCGCACCGAGGGCATGGCCCACCAGTTGCGCGGCGAGAACATCCGCTTCACCGTCTACGACCTCGCCGACGACCAGCCGCTCCCGGTCGGGGTCGCGACCCTGCTGCCCGACCACAGCGTCCGCACCGCCGAGTTCGTCATCATGCTGGCCCCGGAGTTCCGCAGCCAGGGCACAGGAACCGCCGCGACCCGGCTCACGCTCGACTACGCCTTCCACGTCACCAACCTGCGGATGGTCTGGCTGAAGGTCCTCGCGCCGAACGCGGGCGCGATCCGCGCGTACGAGAAGGCCGGCTTCCGGCACGTCGGCCCGATCCGCCAAGCCGGGTACTGGCTCGGCCAGGTGTGCGACGAGCTCGTGATGGACGCTCTGGCCTCGGAGTTCACCGGCCCCTCGGCCATCGCTTCGCCAGGCTCCGCGTCTCACTGAGGACCCGGACGAGCTCCTTCCCTGTCACCCGCCGCCCCGGCGGCCGTGGTTTCGGTTCCGGCGGCGGTCCTCACGGCGCCGGTCGCGGAGGTCCACCGCCAAGGCGCCGAGGCCGAAGAGCAGGAGGCCGCCGGACACGGCGGCGGCGAGGAGCGCGAAGACGATGTTCGTGACGCTGTGGCTGTGCGCGGCGCCCGACGTGTCCACGTGGACGTACGCGACCGTGCCGTCGGGGTAGCGGCGGGCGGCGTCGCGGCGCTGCTGGTGGGAGCGGCCGTCGACGCTCCAGTGGTAGACGCAGGAGTACACGTCCTGGCTGGAGCCGACGTCCGGGTTCACCACGGTGCCGTCCCGGCGGCACGCGGTGACGGTCGCACGGACCTTCGTGGGAGAGTCGCCCCACTCCCGCAGCGCGTGCGTGCTCCAGGCGGTCGAGGCCGCGCAACTCCAGACCAGGGCGAGCGCCACCGCGGACGCGCCGAGGTGTTCGCCCAGGTCCTCCCCCTTGCGCAGGGGCAAGGCGGTCAGCACGGCCACCAGCAGGGCGGCCGCGGTCACGGTGAGCGCGATCCGGGCCGGCGCCTCCCACGCGCGGTCGGCCACCACCAGCCACAACACGACCCACCCCGCGACCGCCGACGCGGTCACCGCCGCGACCGAGACCCGCTGCCACCTGTTCACGCCGCCCGCCCCCTCCGGCGCCCACGCGGCGCCGTGCGGTTCCATGCTCACCACCCGGCGCGGGCCCGTAAAGCCACTCCGGAGGGTCCGCCGGGAACGGCGGCGGGCGGACGCGGTGGCGTGCGAGGATGGCGGGAGGTTTGCGATCGTTAACCGAGCGCGGGAGGGACGGGCGGAATGGGCGAGCAAGTGGAAGAGGGCACGCGGAGGTTCGGGGACTTCGTGGTGGTGCGCCGGCACGGGGACCGTGTCGCCGAGGTGGTGCTGGACCGCCCGAAGGCGATGAACGCGGTGTCGACGGGCATGGCCGAGGCGATCGCGGCCGCGTGCGCGGCGGTGGCCGCGGACCCGGCCGTGAGCGTGGCGGTGCTGACCTCGTCGAGCGAGCGCGCCTTCTGCGCCGGAGCGGACCTGAAGGAGCGGAACTCGCTGAGCGACGCCGAGTTGCTGCGCCAGCGCCCGCGCGCACGGGCGGCGTACGGCGGCGTGCTGGACCTGCCGATGCCCGCGATCGCCGCGGTGGGCGGGTTCGCCCTGGGCGGCGGGTACGAACTCGCCCTCGCCTGCGACCTCATCGTCGCGGACGAGTCCGCGGTGGTCGGGCTGCCGGAGGTGTCCGTGGGGGTCATCCCCGGTGGCGGCGGCACCCAGCTGCTGCCGCGCCGGGTGGGCGCCGCCCGGGCCGCGGAACTGGTCTTCACCGCGCGCCGCGTCCCGGCGGCCGAAGCGCTGGAGCTGGGCATGGTCGACCAGCTCGTGCCCGCGGGCCAGGCCCGTACCGCCGCTCTCGCCCTCGCGGAGCGCATCGCGGGGAACTCCCCGGTGGGGTTGCGCGCCGCCAAGCAGGCCCTGCGGGTCGGCCACGGGCTGGACCTGCGGACCGGCCTGGAGGTCGAGGACGCGGCCTGGCGCACCGTCGCGTTCTCGGCGGACCGGGCGGAGGGGGTCGCGGCGTTCAACGAGAAGCGCCCGCCCGCCTGGCCCGGGCTCTGACACCACCGCAGCCGGGGCGGCGGGAATCGGGGAGGTCCGTTCGGCTCAGTGCGGGGCCGGTCGAGCGTCAAGGCGGGGCAAACGTGCCTAGCCTGGGGTGATGGCGGAAGGTACAGCCGATGTGCGGCTGCGGGCGGTCGTCGAGCTGGCACAGGCGCTGGCCACGGCGCAGACCCCGCGTGCGACGGTCCGGGCGGGGGCGCGCCGCGCCCGGCTGGCGATGCAGGGCACCTTCGCCGCGGTCTCGGCGTGGGAGCGGGAGACCGGCCGGCTGCGGGTCCTGGTCAACGACGGCGACCTGGCCCCGGGCGAGGAGGCGGAGCCGGCCGACGAGTCGTACTCGGTGCACGACTTCCCGGAGATCGCCGAGTTCCTGCACGGCACCTGGGCCGCGGGCGGTGAGCCGCACGCGTGGGTGGAGACGAAGGACGCGACCGGTACGTCCCCCGGCGGAGGAAGCTGGGGCCGGGCCGCGGCGCTGCGGCGGCGCGGGCGGGGCAGCTGCGTGGTCGCGCCGATCGTGCTGCACGGGCGGGCGTGGGGCGAGCTGTACGTCGCGCGGCGGGTGGGCGAGGCCGGCTTCGACCGCGCGGACGCCGACTTCGCCACGGTGCTGGCGGCGCTGATCGCGTCCGGGATCGCCCAGACCGAACGCCTCGCCGAAGTCCAACTCCTCGCGTTCACCGATCCGTTGACGGGCCTCGGCAACCGCAGGGCGGTGGACGTGCGGCTGGACGAGGCGCTGGAGCTGCACCGGGAGCAGGGCGCGGTGGTGAGCCTGGTGGTGTGCGACCTGAACGGGCTGAAGCGGGTCAACGACCGGCTCGGGCACGCGGTCGGCGACCGGTTGCTGGAACGATTCGGCTCGCTCCTCTCGCTCTGCGGCGCGATGCTTCCCGGGAGTCTCGCGGCACGGCTCGGCGGGGACGAGTTCTGCCTCGTCGCGGTGGGGCAGACCGCCGACGAAGTCGTACGCGCCGCCGACGAGTTGTGCCGCCGCGCCGCCGAACTGGAAGTCGGTGACGGAGTGGCCTGCGGGCTCGCCTCCACCGGTGACCCGATCGGACCGGTCCGCTCCGCCCGGCGCCTCTTCCGTCTGGCGGACGCGGCACAGTACCGGGCGAAGGCGCTCCGCGCGGACTACCCGGTGGTCGCGGGCCGTGAGGGCCCGCAGGACCCGGTGGTCCGCCTCGCCGATTCCCCCCCGTCCCGCCCCGAAGGCGAACGCCGCAGGCTCCGTGGACGGCGCCCCTGACCCCCCGGGTGCCCCGGGTTCCGTCCGGCCGAGGGACCACCTGCCGGTGGGGGGGCACGCACGGCCCCGGCAGCCGGCCGAGCCTCCGGATCTACGGACCTACGGACGAACGTGGCGTTCTCGCTGCGCTGAAGCAGGACGACACGGTTCCGGAACCACGATGCGTCCCTTCGCCGGCCGGCCGATCGGCATCTCAGGCCAGCGCTTCCCGCGCGCGGCGGGCCAGTTCGGGGAAGTTCCGCAGGACCTGGTGGCTTGCCTCGCCGACTCCCCCATCGCGGCGCGAAGGCGAGCGCCACCTGGACGGCGCCCCTCAGATGGTGCGGGTCTTTCCGTGGAAGGGATGCTGCTATGCGGTGAGTCCGGCCCGCTTCGCCATTTCCATGAGGTCCGGCTTCGATCTCTGATGGAGTATGAAGAGCACGCGGAGGACTTCGCGGCTCATGGGGTGGATCTCGGTCATCTGCGGAGCCACCGAGAACGCTCGCTTGAGGGCGTTCTCAGCTCCGTCAAGGTCCTTCGTCGCGAGTCGGGCCCTGGCCACGTCGATGAACAGTCGGCCGACCCTGTTCGGCTTGAGCCCGGCGGGCGGGTTGTCGATCAGCGGCGCGGACATCTCCGCCGCCTGGTCCGGTTTCCCCAACTCGATGTGTGCGGCCAGCTCGTACAGAGCTGTGTTCCCCACCCCGAAGGTGAGGTTGTGCTGGAGCACGTCCCCGGGAAGCTGCTCGGCAAGAGCCCAGGCCCGCTCCAGATGGGCATTCGTGGCGTTCGCGTCTTTGTGGCGTGAGGCCAGGACGACCCCGCGAAGGTGAAGAGAGCCGAGGTGTACGGCCCTTTCGGCTCCGCCGGCACCCGCCGCTTCGTACTTGCTGATGGCCCGTTCCACGATTTCGAGGCCATCGTCGTACTGACCGGCGCTCTGGAAGGTGCCGGCCTCGTTCCAGGCCGCTCCGGCTTCCGCCTGGGGGTTCCAGGTCTGCTGGGCGGCCCAGAACTGACGGGAGACGATCATGTCGGCGAGGTCGGGTTGGCCGAGCCGGTGCGCGACGGCGTACGCGCAGCCGTATATGTCGGCCACATAGCCCCAAGCGGTCGCGTCCCCGCCGGAGTCCATGGCACTGGCGGTCACCTGTCCGAGCAGCCTCGGCAGGATGCGCAACAGCTCCAGGTACTCGGTGTCCGCCCGCAGCGTCGCGGCCCGCTTGAGCTCTTCCCGCAGACGGGAGGGGCTCAGGGCGTCTTCCTTCGGCAAGGTATGGCGCCGCACCGCACCTCGCAGGTCATTGAGCAGGTCGGCCTGCTCGGACGGCCCGAGGAAAGGCTGTCCGTAGATGCGGGCAGTGGTCACATGCAGGGCCTTCGCGATGGCCGCGACCACCGGGGGAGTCGCCGCTCTGGTACCCACCTCGATCTTGCTCAGGTAGGAGTACGAGATCCCCGCTTCCCGGGCCAGCCGCTCCTGCCCAATTCCTCTGGCCTTGCGCAGTACGGCGATGTTCTCGCCGGCCGCCGGTGTGCTCTCCATGGCGACCACTCTCCCATGGCAAAGCCTGTGGCCCAATCAACTCCAGCTCCACGGACAGACGTTGTGCAAGCAATGTGCCAACTGATCTTGATCTCCTGGGGTTGTCTGGTTACTGAAAGATTTCGCCGATCCGGACGCGCTCGTCGGCCGGCCCGGAGTGAGGAGAGATGAGCGGACATGGCCGTGGAAGCGGATCGCACGAACGGGCGCACCGACGCCACGGACCCGCTGTTACGAGGCGAGCAGGCGGCGGCCGCGCTTCAAGCGGCCCTTCGCAAGGCCGGGTTGCGCCCCCTTCCGTCGCTCAAGGGCGGTCACCCGATCCTCGGGCGCTCCTTCGTGGATCTGGGCGGCTGCGAGACCGAGCCGATTTTCGAATTGGCCGAGTGGATCGAAAGTCGGACCTGAGCGCCCGGCTCCCCCGACGAGGCAGGGCCAATCCGTAACCGGAGCGAACCCGCCCAGAGGCCGACCCGTTCCTTGTGCGGGTAGTTGCGAAGGCTCCGGTTCGAGTCCGGACAAGGGGATACATGGCGCCCCGGCACGCGGAATTCCCGTGGCCCCCGGGGCACATAGCACCAGCACGACCATCACCGTAGAGAGGAATTCCGTATGGCCGGAAGCAGCGTAAGCGGCGGGAGCGGGACCAGGGTTGTCATCGACTGGGAGTGGTTATCCGCGCGGGAGTTGTACGCCAGTGAGCTGGCCTGTCGGCGGCAGCAGGCGGGGCTGACGTTGATGGAACTCGCGGGGCTGTGCATGTACGAGCAGTCGTACCTGCACCGGCTGGAGCGGGGGCAACGTCTCGGCACCCTTGAAGCGGCTGCCGCGCTGGACAAGGTGTACGGCACCGGCGACCTCCTGGTGAAGCTGTGGCACCTGGCCAAACGCGAAGCGAAGGACAAGCCGTTCCTCGGACTTGCACCCCTGGAAGCCGACGCGGTGAGCGTCCAGGAATACGCCGTCAGCGCCGTGCCGTACCTCCTCCAGACCCGCGCCTACGCCGAAGAACAACTCCGCACCGCCCGCCCACGCAGCATCAAGCAGCTGAGCGCCCAGGTTGCCGCACGGCTGAAGCGGCAGGACCGCCTCACCGGCCCGAACCCCGTCCACTACCGCGCGTTGATCGATGAAGCCGTGCTGCGGCGCAAAGCCCGCGACCCCCGGACGTGGACCGCCCAACTGGAACACCTCATCGAGACCGCCCAGCAGCCCGATGTCTCCCTGCACGTCGTCCCGTTCGGCACCGGCCCGCACCACATCCGCAGCTGCCTGGAGCTGATCTTCTTCCAGGACGGCCACGTGGTGGCGTACACGCAAAGCAGTTGGAGCGGCCACCTCGTGGAGGAACCCGAAGACGTCGAACCGCTGCGCCTCGCCTACGACCTGCTCCGCGACACCGCCCTCACGCCGACGGACTCGCTGACCTTCCTCCGCACCGCGCTGGCCGAACACACCGCGATGGAGCCCCACCGATGAGCACCGACGCCACGGCGTTACGTACGACCAGCCGAGCACGCACCTGGCGGATCACCACGACCAACGGCACCACGGCCTACGGCTACCTGCCCGCCTGGGCGGACGACGACCCCAGCGAGACCGAACTCGACCCGCGCGCCCTGAGCCTCACCCTCACCGACATCGTGCACCACTTCCCGTTCACGGGCCTGGCCACGCCCCTCGTCACACAAAGCGACGACGACCCGGACGCCGACGACGGCATCGCGTCGTACTTCTGCGAGATCGAATGCCACCCGCACCCCGACCACGCCCGCCCCGACGACCCCCTCACCCCCGTCCTCCTCGTCCAGATCACCCAGAACCACACGACGACCTGCCACGAACCCGCCGAACTCGCCGCGCTCATCGCCCGGTTACGCGCCCACACCGACTTCCTCGCCCACGACGTCCTCCCCGCCTTCCACACCATCCACGAGGACTGGGCCACCCACCGCCGCGAGCCCACCAAACATCCCTCGTGAGCTGGGACATACGGCGGTGCCGTCATCCTTCCGAAGGTGCGCGCACGCGGCGAGAGCGCGGTTCGTTCTGCTGACATCACCGAACAGCGAAGACCAAGGGCAGCATGACGCTTTACGAACTGGCCGGCCGCAGGCGTACTCGTCGTCACTTCCCGCCAGTGATCGCGGCTTTGGAGGAACAATCGTGACCGATCAACTGACCGATGAGCGCCCGGGCATCTCGGCGGCGATCATCGCCCATGAGGGCCGTGTCCTGATGGTCCGTCGACGCATCGCCGAGGGACAGCTCTCCTGGCAGTTCCCGGCCGGAGCGATCGAGGCGGGAGAGTCGCCGGAGGAAGCCGCCGTTCGGGAGACGCTTGAGGAGACCGGTCTCCACGTCGTAGCCGTCCAACGGATCGGCGAGCGGGTCCATCCGAAGACGCACCGGCTGATGTCGTACACCGCCTGCGACGTCGTAGCGGGCATCGCACGTGTCGCCGACGACGACGAACTGGCGGAGCTGGCCTGGTGTGCGCACTCCGAGATCGCCGAATACGTTCCCTACGGGCTCTTCGCGCCTGTGCAGGCGTACTTGGACGGTGTTCTCGCCAGGTAGGGACCCCCTCCGGCGGGTGCCCCCGGAAGCGACGGGAACGAGGGCACCCGGGGGGATCGGGTCAGCCCTCTCGGCGAGAGAGCAGCCAGGGTTCGACCACGCCGAGCCCTCGGACCGGGCGGCGCCACATCGGCTGGAGGGCGAAGCGGTACTTCTCCGCGGTCGCGTCGACGTCGGCCTCGGAGAGCGGGGCCTCCCCGGCCGCGCCGAGCGCCTCCGCGAAGTCCCCGTCCACGAGGACGGCGTCGCGTGGCGCTATCGAGGTGAGCCGGGACGCGAGGTTGACGGTCGTCCCGAACACGTCCCCCATCCGCGTGGTGACCGTGCCGAACGCCATCCCCACCCGCAGCGCGGGCATCGTCTCGTCGCCGGTCATCGTCTCGATCAGCCGGATACCGATCTCCGCGGCGGTCCCCGGGTCGTCGGCGACGAAGAGCACCTCGTCGCCGAGCGTCTTGATCAGCCGTCCTCCGTACGCGGCGACCTGATCCGCCGCGGTGGTCTCGAACGCCTCGACCAGCTCGCCGAGTTCCTCCTCCTCCAGCCGGCGGGTGAGCCGGGTGAAGCCCACCAGGTCGGCGAAGCCGACGGCGAGCCGGCGGTCGACCGCCTCCTCGTCGTCGGACTGTACGACCCGGCTGGTGGCGGCCGCGACCTGCCGGCGCCACACGTAGATCAGGAACTCCTCCAGCTCGGGCAGCAGCAACTCGACCAGCGGGTACGCCACTTCGGCCCGGGTCATGCCCGGCTCGGGCGGCTCGGTCAGGCCCTCCAGGAAGGAGTCGGTCTGCCAGTCGGCGAGCCGCGCGGTGGTCTGCCCGGTGGACCGCGCCACCTGGATCGCCATCGACTCGCTGAGCAGGCCCGCCTCGACCAGCCCGGCCAGGCGGCGCAGCGCCAGGACGTCCGCCTCGGTGAGCGCCTTGGCCTGGCCGATGTCGGCGAAGCCCATCGCCCGCCAGAAACGGGAGGCCAGGTCCATGGACACGCCCGCGGTACGGGCCGCCTGGAACGGGGTGTAGCGGCGCGGCGCGCCGAGGATCAGCTGCTCCAACCGCAGCGCCAGCGGGTGCTCCCCGGACTCCACCCCGGCCTCGCCGAGGTCCTGGTCCTGGTCCGGGTCCGGGTCCGGGTTCTCGTCCTGGTTCTCACCAGGGTCCGCTTCCCCGCCGGCTCCCCCGCCGCCGTCCGGTTCTCGCCCGCCGCCGTCCGCGCCGTCTTCCGGTCCACCGGAAAATGCGGGCTCGCCGCCCCCCGCGGCTTCACCGGAACCCTCGGCACCACCCGAACCCGCGGCCCCACCAGAACCCTCGGCCCCACCAGAACCCTCGGCCCGGGCATCGCCGGACGCCGAATCACCGCCGGACGCGGCACGCGCACCGTCGGAGGCGGCTTCACCGCCGGAGGCATTCGGCGGGGGGCTGTCGTTGTCCACGTCTACCGCCCGGCCCCTGAAGAGTCCCTGCGCACAGCCCTTCCGATCATCGAGACGACGCAGCCCCTCAACGATACGGCAGGTGTGCCCTGGCTCACTCTCACCCGGTGGGGCGCAGATGGACCACGTCGCCGGCGCCGACCGCCTGCTCGCCGTGCGACCCGGCGATCACCAGCCGCCCGTCGCCGTCGACCGCGACCGCCGTGCCGGACAGGTCCCGGCCGCCGGGCAGCTCGGCCCGCACCTGGCGGCCGAGGGTGGCGCAGCCCGCCGCGTAGGTCTGCTGGAGCCGGGACGCGGCCGGGTCGCCGCCCGCCGCCCGCCAGGCGTCGTACCAGTCGCCGAGGGAGCGCAGGACGGCCCGCAGCAGGGGGTCACGGTCGGTGCCGGGGGCGTCGGCGAGGGCGAGCGAGGTGGCGGTGCCGACCGGCAGTTCCTCGGCGCGCAGCGACACGTTCAGCCCGATGCCGACGACGACCGCGGTCTCCCCGACCCGCTCGGCGAGGATGCCGCCGGCCTTGCGCTCCTCACCGTCAACGGTGAGCAGCAGGTCGTTGGGCCATTTGAGTGCCGTGTCGACACCCGCGGCGCGGGACAGCGCGGTGGCGGTGGCGACACCGGCGAGCAGCGGCAGCCAGCCCCAGCGGTGGACGGGCACCGGCTTGCGGATGCCGTCGGCGGTCGCGGCGGCCTCACCCGGCCGGAGCAGCACCGAGAAGAACAGCCCGGACCGGGCCGGTGCGCTCCACCGCCGGTCCAGCCGGCCGCGCCCGGTGGTCTGCTCCTCGGCGACCAGCACCGCGCCCTCGGGCGCGCCGTCGGCGGCCCGGGCGGACAGGTCGCTGTTGGTCGAGCCAGTGGCTTCCACCACATCGAGCGAGGTCCATACCGCTTCCGGTGTGACCACCGCCTTGCGCAGGGCGCCGGCGTTGAGCGGCGGCCGTTCCAGGTCGGACCAGCGGCTGGACGTCATGCCCCCACCCTATGAGCACCGCCCGCGGGAACCACGCCACGCCCGCCGCCCCGCACGCGATGTGGTGAACGCCGCACTGCTCGTTCGTCTGCGTCACCACTACGCTACTCAGCAGCGTTACTCGCCAGTCACGTGCGCGCTGACCGTACGCGTACGACCCGCCGAGAGCAGGAGAGCCGCTTCCATGGCCGAGCCGCAGTACGACATCCACACGACCGCGGGGAAGCTCGCCGATCTGCGCCACCGGATCGAGGAGGCGACGCACGCGGGTTCGCGGCGGGCCGTCGAGAAGCAGCACGCCAAGGGCAAGCTGACCGCCAGGGAACGGATCGAACTGCTGCTGGACGACGGCTCCTTCACCGAGCTGGACGAGCTGGCCAGGCACCGCTCGACCAACTTCGGCCTGGAGGCGAACCGCCCGTACGGCGACGGGGTGGTCACCGGCTACGGGACCGTCGAGGGCCGCCCGGTGGCGGTCTTCTCCCAGGACTTCACGGTCTTCGGCGGGGCGCTGGGCGAGGTGTTCGGCGAGAAGATCGTCAAGGTGATGGACTTCGCGCTGAAGACCGGCTGCCCGGTGATCGGCATCAACGACTCCGGCGGCGCCCGCATCCAGGAGGGCGTCACCTCGCTCGGCATGTACGGCGAGATCTTCCGCCGCAACACCCACGCCTCCGGGGTGATCCCGCAGATCAGCCTGATCGTCGGCCCGTGTGCGGGCGGCGCGGTCTACTCCCCGGCGATCACCGACTTCGTGGTGATGGTCGACCAGACCTCGCACATGTTCATCACCGGTCCCGACGTGATCAAGACGGTGACCGGCGAGGACGTCGGCATGGAGGAGCTGGGCGGCGCGCGCACCCACAACACCACCTCCGGCAACGCCCACCACCTGTCCGGCGACGAGAAGGACGCCTTCGAGTACGTCAAGGCGCTGCTGTCCTACCTGCCGAGCAACAACCTGGAGGAGCCGCCCGCCTTCCCGGCCGAGGCGGACCTGGAGTCCACCGACGAGGACCGCGAGCTGGACACGCTCATCCCAGACTCCGCGAACCAGCCCTACGACATGCACAAGGTGCTCGAACACGTCCTGGACGACGGCGAGTTCCTGGAGACGCAGGCCCTCTTCGCGCCGAACATCCTCACCGGCCTGGGCCGGATCGAGGGCCGGCCGGTGGGCGTGGTCGCCAACCAGCCGCTGCAGTTCGCCGGCTGTCTGGACATCAACGCCTCCGAGAAGGCCGCGCGCTTCGTGCGGACCTGCGACAGCTTCAACATCCCGGTGGTCACCTTCGTCGACGTCCCCGGCTTCCTGCCCGGCACCAGCCAGGAGTGGGACGGCATCATCCGCCGCGGCGCCAAGCTGATCTACGCGTACGCCGAGGCGACCGTGCCCCTCATCACGATCATCACCCGCAAGGCGTTCGGCGGCGCGTACGACGTGATGGGCTCCAAGCACCTGGGCGCGGACCTCAACCTCGCCTGGCCCACCGCCCAGATCGCCGTGATGGGCGCGCAGGGCGCCGTCAACATCCTGCACCGCCGCACCCTCGCCGAGGCGGCCACCCCGGAGGAGGCCGACGCGCTGCGCCGGCAGCTCATCACCGACTACGAGGACACCCTGCTGAATCCTTACGTCGCGGCCGAGCGCGGCTACGTGGACGCGGTCATCGAGCCGTCCAGGACCCGCGCCCAGCTCGTCAAGGCGCTGCGGACGCTGCGCAACAAGCGGGAGAGCCTGCCGCCGAAGAAGCACGGCAACATCCCGCTGTAGCAACGGCAGCCGGCCATCCGGACCCGCGAAGGAGGACCGTACAGATGATGATCAAGGTGGAGCGGGGCCGGCCGACCCCGGAGGAGCTGGCGGCGGTCGTCGCGCTGGTCCAGGCGCGCGCCGCCGCCCTGGACTCCGACGGTGGCGGCGACGGCCGGACGGGCGCGCGCAGCGCGTGGTCCGACCCGGCCCGTACGGTGCCGGGCGCCGCGCCCCGGCCCGGCCCGACGGCGTGGCGCACCTCGGTGTGGCCGGCCTGACCGTGCAGGG
Organism: Streptomyces sp. NPDC088194; assembly: GCF_040702025.1. Lineage (NCBI taxonomy): Bacteria > Bacillati > Actinomycetota > Actinomycetes > Kitasatosporales > Streptomycetaceae > Streptomyces > Streptomyces sp. NPDC088194. Next base: position 14,323 of record NZ_JBFBIV010000131.1, read on the forward strand.
TGCCTGACCGTGCAGGGTGCCTGACCACAGGGGCCCGTGGGACGGGTGGGGCGGTCAGTGCGTCGGGCCGCGCAGTGAGTACTCGTACTCAGGCGCGCGTCCGCGCGACGGTCCACCCTTGACGGCATGCTGTGGTCCGATGATCAACCGCGCAAGCGCGACGAGGAGTTGCGCCGGGCTCAGGTGATGCTGCGCCGGGCGATGCTGGTGCTCGCGGTGGCGGCGGTCATGGTGATGGCGCTGGCCGCCTGGCATGCGTGAGCGGGCGGCGGTCGCGCTCCCGGCGTTCTCTACGATGGCCCGGTGACCTCTTCGCCCCGCCGCGCCCTCGTCCTCGCGTCCGCCTCGCCCGCCCGTCTCGGGCTGCTGCGACAGGCCGGGCTCGACCCCAAGGTGGTGGTCTCCGGCGTCGACGAGGAGGCGATCACCGCGCCCTCCCCCGCCGAACTGGCCCGCGTGCTGGCCGAGGCGAAGGCGACGGCGGTCGCGGACGGCGGTGGGCTGGACGGCGGCGAGCTGGTGGTCGGCTGCGACTCGGTGCTCGAACTCGACGGTCGCGCGCTGGGCAAGCCGAAGGACGCGGCCGAGGCGACGCAGCGCTGGCACGCGATGCGCGGACGTAGCGGGGTGCTCCAGACCGGGCACTGCGTCATCGACACGGCCGACGGCCGCCGGCTGTCCCGGACCGCCTCCACCACGGTGCACTTCGGCACCCCGGACGACGCCGAGATCGCGGCCTACGTCGCCAGCGGTGAACCCCTCCACGTCGCCGGCGCCTTCACCCTCGACGGCCGCTCGGCCCCCTTCGTCGACGGCATCGAGGGCGACCCGGGCAACGTCATCGGGCTCTCCCTCCCGCTCCTGCGCGCCCTCCTGGCCGAGCTGGGCATCCCCATCACCGACTTGTGGGCGTGACCGCCGACGTGTGGGCGTAGAGCCGGGGGTGGAGGTGGGGCCGGGGGTGGAGGTGGGGCCGGGCGTGGGGCCGGAGGTGGGGGCAAGCCTCGCTACGCGGCCGACGCCTCGCTACGTGGCCGGGACCGCCTCGACGGCGCCGTTCTCGTCGGTACCGTTCTGGTCGGGCGCGTAGAGCAGCAACGTGCCCACGAGCAGCGCGAGTATCACCATCATCACCACGAACGCGTACCACCCGACGAGCCCGACCACGGCGGCGCCGACCACCCCGTGGATGACGGCGCAGACGATGAGCACGATGCGGCCGACCCTGCCGGCCATCCGGTCGCGCAGCGCGATGCGGGCAACCAGCGCCGCGCAGCCGAGCAGGAAGAGCGCGAATATCCCGCCCGCCACCCACGACCCGACCTCCATCGCGTGGGTCGGCAGCCCGCCGAGGGACATCTGCTGGCGGCGAACCGCCAGCCCGAGTATCCAGTTCACCGCAGCGATGGTGAGGGCGTCGAGCACGAGCACCACGGCGGTGGCCACGGCTATACCTCTGCGCACATCGTCCCCCTTGTCATGGTCCGTCCGGGTGGTCCTTGCGAGCCGAAGCCCTACCGCGCCCCGACTCGCCGGGATTTTCCGGGGAGTTACCCCAGGTACCCCGCGGCTCGCAGGCTACTCACGGGTATGCGCGGCGGCAAGGGCCCGGGCACAACCACTCGTCAGGGAACGGACGGCAGCAAAGTTTCCGTGCTCTCTTCGTAGGAACTCCACAAAGGATCGGCGCGTCCCAGGTCGGCCGACATGCGAGACCCGTTCCACACACGGGAGTGCGGGACATTGCGCCAACCCGCGCCGTACCTTGGAATGAGCAGGCTTTCCACGGGTTCTCCGGGCCCCTGGATCACCCTCTGTGTGGGCAACCTCACGTGTAGGGGTGCCTCGGTTTCAAGTGTGGCCATTGCCTAAACTCTGCTTGTTCCAAGGAGGGAGCCATCGTGCGCAAGGTGCTCATCGCCAACCGCGGTGAAATCGCTGTCCGTGTCGCTCGTGCGTGTCGGGATGCCGGTATCGGCAGTGTCGCGGTGTACGCGGAGCCGGACCGGGACGCGGTCCACGTCCGGGTTGCCGACGAGGCGTACGCGCTGGGTGGTGACACCCCGGCGACCAGCTATCTCGACATCGGCAAGGTGCTGGCCGCCGCCGCGGAGTCGGGCGCCGACGCGGTGCACCCCGGCTACGGGTTCCTGTCGGAGAACGCGGAGTTCGCCCAGGCGGTGCTGGACGCCGGGCTGACCTGGATCGGCCCGCCGCCGCAGGCGATCCGCGACCTGGGCGACAAGGTGGCGGCCCGTCACATCGCCCAGCGCGCGGGCGCCCCGCTGGTGGCCGGCACCCCCGACCCGGTGTCGGGTGCGGACGAGGTCGTCGCGTTCGCGAAGGAGCACGGCCTGCCGATCGCCATCAAGGCGGCCTTCGGCGGCGGCGGCCGCGGCCTGAAGGTCGCCCGCACGCTGGAGGAGGTCCCGGAGCTGTACGACTCCGCGGTGCGCGAGGCGGTGGCCGCGTTCGGCCGCGGCGAGTGCTTCGTGGAGCGCTACCTGGACCGGCCCCGGCACGTGGAGACGCAGTGCCTGGCCGACACGCACGGCAACGTGGTGGTGGTCTCCACCCGTGACTGCTCCTTGCAGCGCCGGCACCAGAAGCTCGTGGAGGAGGCCCCGGCGCCCTGGCTGTCGCCGGAGCAGAACGCGCAGCTCTACAGCGCGTCGAAGGCGATCCTGCGCGAGGCCGGCTATGTCGGCGCGGGCACCTGCGAGTTCCTGGTCGGCCAGGACGGCACCATCTCCTTCCTGGAGGTGAACACCCGCCTCCAGGTGGAGCACCCGGTCACCGAGGAGGTCTCCGGCATCGACCTGGTCCGGGAGATGTTCCGGATCGCCGACGGCGAGGCGCTCGGCTACGACGACCCGGAGCACCGCGGCCACTCCTTCGAGTTCCGGATCAACGGCGAGGACCCGGGCCGCAACTTCCTTCCCGCGCCCGGCACCGTCACCGTCTTCACCCCGCCCTCGGGTCCCGGCGTACGGCTGGACGCGGGCGTGGAGTCCGGCAGCGTGATCGGCCCGGCCTGGGACTCCCTGCTGGCGAAGCTGGTGGTGACCGGGGCGACCCGTGAGCAGGCGTTGCAGCGGGCCTCCCGCGCGCTGGGCGAGTTCACCGTCGAGGGCATGGCGACCGCGATCCCGTTCCACCGCGCGGTGGTCGTCGACCCGGCGTTCGCGCCGACGGACGGCGGCCCGTTCACGGTGCACACCCGGTGGATCGAGACGGAGTTCGACAACACCATCCCTCCGTTCAAGGGTGCGGCGGCCGACGAGGAGGAGTCCGGCGGGCGCGAGACCGTCGTGGTCGAGGTCGGCGGCAAGCGCCTGGAGGTGTCGCTGCCCGCGCACCTGGGGATGACGCTGGCCCGTACCGGGCTGGCCGCGGGGGCCAAGCCGAAGCGGCGGGCCGCGGCGAAGGCGAGCGCCGCCGTGTCAGGCGACACGCTCGCCTCGCCGATGCAGGGCACCATCGTGAAGGTCGCGGCCGAGGAGGGCCAGCAGGTCTCCGAGGGCGACCTGATCGTGGTGCTGGAGGCGATGAAGATGGAGCAGCCGCTCAACGCGCACCGCTCCGGCACCGTTGTCGGCCTGAAGGCGGAGGTCGGCTCCTCGATCTCCTCCGGCGCGGTCATCTGCGAGATCAAGGACTGAGGCAGGGCGGGGCGCGCACGGCGCGCCCACGCGGAAGCGGGCGGCGGCTGACCTGGTGTCAGCCGCCCGCGGCGCGAGGGACGCGACGGGGCGCGAACGAACGACGAGGGAGGCGCGA
>NZ_JBFBIV010000132.1:0-18061 GCF_040702025.1 Streptomyces sp. NPDC088194
GGCAGCCACCCCGCAGGGGCCCGCGGACGGGACGGGGCAGCCACCCCGCAGGGGCCCGCGGACGGGACGGGGCAGCCACCCCGCAGGGGCCCGCGGACGGGACGGGGCAGCCACCCCGCAGGGGCCCGCGTGGACGGACACCCGAAACTCCGGGGACGGGGCACCCTCGGGCGGCTTACGCTCACGCGGAACCCCCCTCCCGTTGAAAGGAGTTACCGTGTCGGTCGACCGTCTGCTCGGCTTCGCCGGAATATCGCTGGTGCTGGTGCTGATCCCGGGCCCCAGCGTGCTGTTCGTCCTGGGCCGGGCGCTGGCGCACGGCCGCCGGACCGCGTTGGGCAGCGTCCTGGGGAACGCGATCGGCGCGTACCTGCTGGCGGCAGCCGTCTCCCTGGGCTTGGGCGAGGTGATGGCCACCTCGGCCGCGGTGTTCACGACAGTGAAACTCGTGGGCGCGGTCTACCTGGTCTTCCTGGGCGTGAAGGCATGGCGCCACCGCGCGGACCTGTCGACGGCGACCGCCGTACCGGGAGCGGAGGAAGCCGCGCAAACCGGAACCGTACGGACCGGAACCGCGGCGGCGCCGCGCACCCGTAGCGACGCCCGCACCCTGTGGGAAGGCTTCGTCGTGGGCGTGACCAACCCGAAGACCTGCATCTTCTTCGCCGCCGTGCTCCCCCAGTTCGTGGACCGGAACGCGGGCGGGGTGCACCAGCAGATGCTGCTGCTCGGCCTGGTCTTCACCGTGATCGCCCTGGTCTGCGACAGCGTGTGGGCGCTGACCGCGTCGGCGGCCCGCACCTGGTTCGCCCGCTCGCCGCGCCGGATGGCGGCCATCGGCGGCACCGGCGGCCTCGCGATGATCGGACTGGGCGTGGCGGTCGCGGTGACCGGCCGCGCGGACACGTAGGCACCGTGTCGAGCACCTCCTGAGGAAGAGGGGGGCGCGCTCCTGGGGCACACAGCGCGCTGACAGGCTGATGGAAGGACGCCCCCGGGCGGCACCCGGGTTGAGCCGCTGACCTGTGAGCAGTCGCACATCGCCGAGGGCAGCGAAACGTTTGCGTTTCGATATGACGAGTCGTACGGTCGATCCATACGACAGAGTACGAAACGGTTTCGTTCTTCCCAGCGGTTCGCCGCCCGTCCCACTTCCAGGAGTCACGAATATGTCGACTCAGTCCGCGCCCGACGTGAACGTCGGCGATTCGGCACCGGCCAGCCCGGTAGCGCTGGACAAGCAGGCCCCTGAGGAGCATCCCTCCCACCGCTGGTGGGTGCTCGCGGTGATCGCCATCGCCCAGCTCATGGTCGTGCTCGACGCCACCGTGGTGAACATCGCACTCCCCTCCGCTCAACACGCGCTCGGCTTCAGCGACGGCAACCGGCAGTGGATCGTCACCGCCTACTCGCTCGCGTTCGGCAGCCTGCTGCTGCTCGGCGGGCGGCTCGCCGACCTGGTCGGCCGCAAGGTGGTCTTCCTGATCGGTGTCGTCGGCTTCGCCGTCGCCTCCGCGCTGGCCGGCGCCGCCCCGAACTTCGCGGTGCTCGTCAGCGGCCGCGCCCTGCAGGGCCTGTTCGGCGCGATGCTCGCGCCGGCCGCGCTGTCCCTGCTGAACACCACGTTCACCGACGCCAAGGAACGCGCCAAGGCGTTCGGCATCTACGGCGCCATCGCCGGCGCCGGCGGCGGCATCGGCCTGCTGCTCGGCGGCGTGCTCACCGAGCACCTGAGCTGGCGCTGGACCCTGTACGTCAACCTGATCTTCGCCGTCATCGCGTTCGTCGGCGGCATGGCGTTCCTCCGCAAGGGCGCCCCGGCGGTCCGGCCCCGGCTGGACGTCCCCGGCACCATCCTGGTCACCACCGGTCTGTTCAGCGTCGTCTACGGCTTCTCGAACGCCGACAGCCACGACTGGGGCTCCCCGCTGACCTGGGGCTTCCTGCTGCTGGGCGTGGTACTGGTGGCCGCGTTCGGCTGGTGGCAGGGCCGCACCGCGCACCCGCTGCTGCCGCTGCGCGTGCTGCTCGACCGCAACCGCGGCGCGTCGTTCGCGATCCTCGGGATCTCCGGCATCGGCATGTTCGGTGTCTTCCTGTTCCTGACCTACTACCTCCAGCTGTCGCTGCTCTACAACCCGGTGAAGACCGGCCTGGCCTTCCTGCCGATGATCGCGTCGCTGATGGTCTCCGCGCAGCTCGCGACGAACAACCTGCTGCCGAGGTTCGGCCCCCGGCCGATCGTGCCGGTGGGCATGGGCATGGCCGCCGTCGGCATGGCCTGGCTGACCACGCTCGACCTGAACAGCACCTACGCGGCGAACGTGCTGCCGCCGCTGATCGTGATCGGCCTGGGCCTCGGCCTGGTGATGCCGACCGTGATGAGCGTGGCCACCGCGGGTGTGCGGGCCGACGACGCGGGTGTCGCCTCCGCGGCCGTCAACACCATGCAGCAGGTCGGCGGTTCGATCGGCACCGCGCTGCTCAACACGCTGGCCGCGAGCGCCGCGACCAGCTACATCACCCACCACGCGACCTCCAACCCGCCGAGCAAGCTGGTGGCCGCACACGCCCAACTGCACAGCTACTCCACCGCGTACTGGTGGTCCGCCGCGTTCTTCGCGGTCGGCACCGTGATCGCGGCGGTGATGTTCCGCAGCGGACGCCCGGAGCTGGCGCCCGAGGGCGAGCCGAAGGCCGTGCACATGTAGGTCCGGCTCGGTCGGAGCCGCGCGCGGGGTAAGGGGCCCGCACCCAGGTACACGCCCCTTACCCCCGCAAACATCGAGCCGCGTCTTCCGGGCCTTCTCCGGAACGTCCGGCAGCACCATCTGGTCAGCACCGTCCGATCAGCACCTCCGACTCCCCGACGCGAACCGAGCGGAACGCGGCCGGGGCACCAGGGGGCTGGTCACCGGGTCATCGTGGGGACGGGACACCCGGTCACCAAGCCCTCTGGACACCACCACCGCCCCGTCGGCGCGCCGCCCCCGTGCGCGCCGACGGGGCGGTGGCGTGTGCGGGCCGCCCGAAGCACGGTTCCTCGGCGACCCCGACGAGACACCGCAACTGGCGCCGTTCCGCCTACGGATGCTCCGGGTCCGGCCCGCCGACACGGGTACGGCCCCGCCCTCGCCTCGCGGGGAGGCGTGGGACGGGGCCGGGTGAGCGATCCCGACGGCTCGGCGCGGAGCAGGCGCCCGCCACATCCGGGTCCGGGGCCGCCACGTACGGGGTGCGACGGCACCACGCGGCCCGGGGGACCGCTCGGCCGCACTCCCGGGCGGGCCGTGCCCGCGGTGCGACCACTCCACTTACGAGTCTTCACTCGTAACGGCGTCAGCGTATGAGCGCGCCCCACCGCTGTCAATCACCTTTCGGACCATGCTCGTTGGGCCCGGCGCGTTACGCTGGCAGGGCCGCCGTGACCCGCGCGGCGGTCGGCCGGTCCGTCCCCGGGACAGCTCCCGGGCAGGCGGGCACGGACGACCGGCCGCGGTCCGCACCCGGGAGATGTGAATGCCGCGCACACCACCGGACGCCCAGGCCGCCACCACGGCCGGCCGCTCCACCGCTGCCGACACCGCCGCCGACAGCACCGCCGGCACCGCGACCGGCGGCACCGGCCCCGCGCCGAAGAGACGGCTGGCCCGCGGCGAGAAGCGCATCGCCCAGCTCCTGGACGCCGCGGCCGAGGAGTTCGCCGAGGTCGGCTACGAGTCCGCGACGACCAACAGCATCGCCGCCCGCGCCGGCGCCTCCCCCGGCACCCTCTACCAGTTCTTCCCCAACAAGGAGGCGATGGCGCGGGCCCTCGCGGAGCGCTGCGCCGCCCAACTCCGCGCCGTCTTCGGCTTCCTGCGGGACCCCGCGCTCGACGGGATGCCGATCGGCGAACTGGTGGACCGGATGGTCGACCCGATGCTCGCGTTCAGCCAGGCGAGCCCCGCCTTCCGGCCCCTCTTCGCCGGAACCGCGCCGCCGGCCAGGAGCGTCGCCTCCCTCAACACGGGCGCGCAGCAGGTCATGGAGGCGGTGGTCGGCGCCGCCGCGCCCCACCTCACCCCCGCCAACCGGCAGCGCTCCGCCACGGTCGTGGTGCACATCGCCAAGGCCATCCTGCCGGCGCTCGATGGCGCGACCGCGTGCGAACAGGCCAGGCTGGCAGAGGAGTTCAAGACGGTGCTGCACGGATACCTGACCGGTCTCGCGGCGGTGTCGGACACCCGCGCCTGACGCCGTCCGGACCGTTCCTCCGCCCCCGGGCCCGCCCTGAGGGGCCGCCGGGCCGTACATCGGGCAGTGACGTTGAGCACGTCCGGGCCGGCCGCCGGATCGGCGCGGGCTTCACTCGTTCGGGCGGCAGCGGCGGATCGGGTGTCCGGCGGGCGGCGGCCGTCCGGGGCGCCTGGCCTGGTCATGGGCCATGGGCGAATCCGGCCGGCGGTACGGCCCGGACGGCCACCGGCCCCACCGCGGGGCGGTGCGGGATGCCAGGACCGGCGCGGACGAGGTGACGGCGGCGGGTTACCGTAAGGACATGCACGTGAGCCAGCACCAGCCGTCCGTCGCCGGTGTCGCCGATGAGTCCGACGGGGCGGCCGGCCGAGCGCTCTACGTCCCGGTGCGGCGCGGGCCCGCCGGCGACATCGTGCGGCTGTGGCGCACGCCCTTCGGCACGCGTACGGCGGTCGCCTTCACCACCGACCGGCGGCTGCGGTCCGTGCTCGGGCCGACCCAGCCGTGGATTCGGCTCTCGGAGTCCGCGTTGCGGCGGCTCGCCGAGCCGCTCGGGGCGCGGCACGTGACGATCGACCCGGTGCTCACCGCCCGGCCGCCGGCCTCCTGGGGCGCGCCCGAGGCCCCCGCCCCGGCCCCCACCCGCACCACCGAGCCGCGCGCCGCCCGCCCGTCCCGCGGCGCCCTCCCCGTTCCCCCCGCCTGACCCGCGGCCCCGGCCGACCCGCGCCCACCCCCGGACCGCCCGCTATCCCGGCGGCCCGGTGTACCGCCACGCGGCGGCCGAGTGCGACAGGGTCAGCCGCGAGACGATCCGGTAGCGGTCGCCGCGGTAGACGGAGTGGACGTACTCGACGGGGCGCCCCGTCTCGTCGTGGGTGAGGCGTTCGAAGAGCAGCGCGGGCGAGAGCACCGGCACGCCGATCAGATGCGCCTCCTCCTCGTTGGTGACCGTGGGCTCGATGGACTGGACCGCCTCGTGCACCCGCACCCCGTGCTGGTCGCGCAGCGTGTCGTAGAAGTCGCCGGACTCCATGTCGGCGGGGGCCAGCCCGGGTACGAGGGCGGCCGGGACGTGCAGGTACTCGATGGCCATCGGCTCCCCGTCCACCAGCCGGAGCCGGGCGATGTAGACGACGTCGGCGGCGGGTGACAGGTGGAGCTTGCGGCCGACGCGGGCGCCGGCCCGCACGGTGGCGAACTCCAGCACCCGGCTGGTCCAGGTGCCGGACGCCTGCGGCAGGCGCAACACGTCGTGGTCCTGGGCGAGTTCCTGGGTGATCTTCGCGCGGGCGACGAACATGCCCCGGCCGTGCTCGCGCAGCAGCAGCCCGTTGGTGACGAGTTCGTCGACGGCCGAGCGCAACGTCGGCCGGGAGACGCCGAGTCGGTCGCACAACGTGCGTTCGGAGGGGATCGGGTCACCGGGTGCGCGGGACTCGACGAGTTCCATGAGGTAGTCACGGACCCGTTCGCGTTTCAGCGCCAGGCGCGGCGGCTCGCTGGCCATGTGCGGTGCCCTTTCCCCGAAGTACTTGTCAAGGGGAGGTTATCCAGATGTTGACCAGTACGCCAGTGCGGTCGGGCCCCGTCGGTATCGCGCGAGGAGGGTGAGAACACCTGATCTTCGGCCGTATACGAGCCCTCTTACGGCTTTCTCGCGACCTCTTGACGTCACCAGTGGTCTATGCCACCTTCTCCGTCAACACCAGACCAGTTGACCAGTGGTAAGTTCCACCGCTTCCTCTGAGGTGACTACTCCGTGAGATCCAGACTGCTTCCCGGCGCCGCGGCGCTCCTCATCAGCATCAGTGGCCTCACCGGTCTCACCGCGTGCGGCTCCTCCTCCGGATCGGGCTCCGGCGACGACGCCGGACCGGCCCGGCTCACCGTGTGGATCATGCGCGACAGCGTGGCCGCCCCGGTGCTCAAGGCGTTCACCGCGGACTTCGAGAAGGCCCACCCCGGCACCACCCTCGACCTCCAGATCCAGGAGTGGGACGGCATCGGCGCGAAGATCGTCAGCGCGCTGGCCGGCAACGACGCCCCCGACGTGATCGAGGTGGGCAACACCCAGGTCGCCCAGTACGCGGCCAGCGGCGGCGTGGACGACCTCACCGGCAAGGTCGCCGACCTGCACGGCTCGGACTGGATACCCGGCCTCGCCGAGCCCGGGAGGATCGACGGCAAGCAGTACGGCATCCCGTGGTACGCCGCCAACCGCGTGGTGATCTACAACAAGGACCTCTTCGCCAAGGCCGGCATCACCGCGCCGCCCAAGACCCGCGCCGAGTGGATCACCGACACCACGAAGCTCGACACCGGCGGCAACCAGGGCATCTACCTGCCGGGGCAGTCCTGGTACACCTACGCCGGCTTCCTGTGGGACGAGGGCGGCGACCTCGCCACCAAGAGCGGCGGGACCTGGAGCGGCGGCCTGGACACCCCGCAGGCGCGGGCCGCGGCGGCCTTCTACCGGCAGCTCCAGGCGCTCGGCCAGGGCCCGAAGGACTCCGACGAGGCCAAGCCGCTCCAGGCGAACGTCTTCGCCAAGGGCGACGTCGCGCAGATCATCTCCACCCCGGGCGGCGCCGCCGCCATCACGGAGGCCGACCCCGCGCTCAAGGGGAAGCTCGGCTTCTTCCCCATCCCCGGCAAGACCGCGGACCGGCCGGGCGCGGTCTTCACCGGCGGCTCCGACCTGGTCATCCCGCAGGCGTCCCGGCACCAGGCGATGGCCTACCAGGTGGTCAAGGCGCTGGCGGGCACCACGTGGCAGACGCGCATCGCCAAGGCCATGAGCTACGTCCCCAACCGCACCTCGCTGGCAGGGGTGTTGAAGGGCGACCCGGGCGCCTCCGCGATGGCGGCCGGCGCGGCCGACGGGCACGCCACCCCCAACTCCCCCAACTGGGCGGCGGTCGAGGCGGACAACCCGATCAAGCAGTACCTCACCCAGGTGCTCACCGGCGCCGACCCGGCGAAGACGGGCAGGACCGCGTCGGAGGCCATCGCCAAGGCGCTCAACACCTCGTCCTGACCGACCGCCCCGGATCACCCAGGAGACCGCCGTGCTCACCGCACCCACCGCCGCCGGGCAGGACTCGGCCGACCCGCGAGGCGGCCCCGGCGGCCCACCGTCCGGCCGCCCGGGCCGCCGCGGCCGCTTCGCCCGCCACCCGTCCGGGACCACCCCCGGGAACCCCCGCCCGCGCTCGGGGCCGCGCCGCGCGCTCGCCGCCCTGTGGCCCTACCTCCTGGTCTCCCCCACCGTGGTGGGCGCGGCCTTCCTACTGGTCTACCCGGTGGTCCGCAACACCGTGATGTCCTTCCAGCACTACCGGCTGGCCGAACTCATCAACGGCGGGGCCTCGTTCGTCGGCCTGGCCAACTACCGCGAGGCGCTGACCGACCCGGAGTTCTGGACGGTGGTGCGCCGCACCGTGTGGTGGACGGCGCTCAACGTCGTGCTGATCATGCTGATCGGGACGCTGGTCGCGCTGCTGCTGGTCCGGCTCGGCCGACGGCTGCGGCTGCCGGTGATGAGCTCGCTGGTGCTGGCCTGGGCCACCCCGGTGATCGCCGCCACCACGGTCTTCCAGTGGCTCTTCCAGTCCCGGTTCGGAGTGGTCAACTGGGCACTGGTAAAGCTGGGTTTCACCTCCTACCGCGACTACACCTGGTTCGCGCACGGCGGCGCCACCTTCGCGATCCTGGTCACCCTGGTGGTGTGGCAGTCGGTGCCGTTCGCCGCGCTGACCCTCTACGGCGGACTGACCACGATCCCGGCCGAGTTGTACGAATCGGCGCGGATCGACGGCGCCGGGCCCTGGCAGACCTTCCGGCTGGTCACCTTCCCGATGCTGCGCCCGCTGTTCGCCCTGGTCACCTCGCTCGAAGTGATCTGGTGCTTCAAGTGCTTCACCCAGATCTGGGTGATCGGCCAGGGCGGCCCGGACGGCGCCACCACCACCCTGCCGGTGTACGCGTTCCAGATCGCGCAGTCCTTCCACAAGTACGACCTCGGGTCGGCGGTCTCCACGCTGACCGTGCTGATCCTGCTCGCCGCGCTGGTGTTCAACCTGCGCCGGATGTTCCGCCAGGAAGGAAAGGAGGGCACCGCATGACCGCCGCCCGCCGCGGACTGCGCCGGCTGCCGCTCAACGCCGCCGCCCTGCTGGTCCTGGTGCTGTCCGCGTTCCCCGTCTACTGGATGGCGGTCACCGCGTTCGAGCCGACCGCCGACATCGAGGGCGCCGACCCGACGTTCTTCCCGCTGCACCCCACCCTCGCGCACTTCCGCACCGCGGTACGCGCCGACGGCTTCGCCGGATACTGGCGCAACAGCCTCGTCGTCACGCTCGGCGCGGTGCTGATGGCCCTGGTGGTGGCGCTGCTCGCGGCCTTCGCGGTCGCGCGGATGCGCTGGCGCGGCCGGCGGGCGTTCCTGCTGCTGGTGTTCACCGCGCAGATGGCGCCCTGGGAGGCGCTGCTGATCCCGATGTACATCATCGCGCGGGACACCGGCATGCTCGACCGGCTGTCGATGCTCACCCTCGTCTACTTCATGACGACGCTGCCGTTCACGATCGTGACGCTGCGCGGCTTCCTCGCCGCGATCCCGGCGGAGCTGGAGGAGGCCGCCCAGGTCGACGGCTGCACCCGGCCGCAGGCGTTCCGCCGGGTGACCTTCCCGCTGCTGGCGCCGGGGCTGCTGTCGACGTCCCTGTTCGGATTCATCACCGCCTGGAACGAGTTCGCCTTCGCCAACACGCTGATCATCAAGAACCAGAGCGCCCGCACCCTGCCGGTGTGGCTGTCGTCCTTCAGCAACGTCTTCGGCACCGACTGGGGCGCCACGATGGCCGCGTCGTGCCTGTTCATGCTGCCGGTCCTGGCGGTGTTCCTGCTGCTCCAGAACCGGGTCACCACCGGGATGACCGCCGGAGCCGTCAAGGGCTGACCCGCCCGAAGCGGCACCGCACGGCCCCCGTATCCCCGCCGCACCGCCGGGCACCCCCGCCGTACCGCCTCGCACCGTACGGGCTCCGCCCGCCACCGGCCCGCTCCCACCCCTGGAGGCCCCGCCGTGATCATCCCGCACCCCACCCACGCCGTCCGCATCCCCGGCCGGTTCACCTTCGACCCGGCCACCGCCGTACGCGCCGAGGGCGCCGCGCGGCCCGCCGCCCGGCTGCTGCGCACCCTGCTGCGGCCCGCCACCGGGCTGCCGCTGCGCGACTCGCCGAGCGGGAGCGTGGTGCTCGCCGTCGACCCGCTGCTCGGCGGCCTCGGCACCGAGGGCTACGGCCTGACCGTCGGCCCGGACGCGGTGCTGCTGCGCGCGGCGACCGGCGAGGGACTGCTCCGCGGCGTGCAGACCATCCGCCAACTCCTGCCGCCCGAGGCGCTGTCGGAACGTCCGGTGCCCGGCGTGGCCTGGTGGCTCCCGGGGGTCCAGATCACCGACGTGCCCCGGCACCGCTGGCGCGGCGTCCTGCTCGACGTGGCCCGGCACTTCCAACCCGTCCGCTACCTGCGGCGGTTCGTCGACCTGCTCGCGCTGCACAAGCTGAACGTGCTGCACCTGCACCTCACCGACGACCAGGGCTGGCGGATGCCGGTGCCCGGCTACCCCCGGCTGACCGAGGTCGGCGGGGTACGGTCCCGGTCGATGCGCGGCCGCGCGGGCAGCGGACGGTACGACGACGAGCCGCACGCCGGCGCGTACACCGCCGCGGAACTGCGGGAGTTGGTGGCGTACGCGGCCGCGCGCGGGGTCGAGGTGATGCCCGAGATCGAGATGCCCGGGCACGCGCGGGCCGCGCTGGCGGCCTACCCCGAGCTGGGCAACGTGCCCGGGCGGGCGCTGGAGGTGTGGACCGAATGGGGCGTGTCCGACGCCGTGTTCGGGGTGCACGACGAGGTGCTGGACTTCTGCCGGAGCGTGCTCGGCGCGGTGCTGGACGTCTTCCCGTCGCGTTACGTGCACATCGGCGGTGACGAGTGCCCGGTCGCGGAGTGGGCCGAGAGTCCGCGGGCGCGGGCCAGGGCCGCCGAGGCGGGGCTGGCCGGCACCGCCGCGCTGCACGGCTGGTTCCTCGGCCGGATCGGCGAGTTCCTGCTGGCGGCGGGGCGGCGGCCGGTGTGCTGGGCCGACGGTTCCGGGGCCGCGGGCGCGCTGCCGCCGGAGTTCACCGTCATGCCGTGGCGGGACGCCGGCCACGGCCTCGCCGCCGCGCTGGCCGGCCAGGACGTCGTCATGGCGCCGCACCGCGCCACCTACCTGGACTACCCGCAGGCCGACGGGCCCGGCGAGCCGCTCGGCCAGGCCGGCGCGGTGGTGGACCTGCGCGCCGTGCACGCCAACGACCCGGTGCCCGCCGACTGGCCGCCCGAGGCCGCCGCCCATGTGCTCGGCACCCAGGCGCAGTTGTGGACGGAGTTCGCGCAGACGCCCGCCGACATCGAGTACCTCGCCTTCCCCCGGCTGTGCGCGCTCGCCGACCGGGCCTGGAACCCGGCCGCCGACTGGGCCGCCGACTTCCTCCCCGCGGTACGCGGGCACCAGGCGCGGCTTGCCGCGCTCGGCGTACGCCACCGCCCCCTCGACCGCCCCCGGACCGCGACGGCCTGACAGCGCCGCACCGTGTCCGGCGGCTCGTCCACGCACCTCCGACTCCCCCACCCCACCCCACCCGGGGATCACCCCCCACCACCGGAAAGGGACCACCGTGTCAGGAAGAAAGCGTCCGCTCCGCCTCCCCCTTCGGCTCCGCGCCGCGCTCGCCGTGTGCTCGGCCGCCGGCCTGGCCTGCGCCGCGCTCACCGCGCTGCCCGCCTCCGCCGCGCAGGACACGCTCACCGCCCAATACCGTACGAGCGCGGGCGGCGCCACCGCCGACCAGGCGGAACCGTGGCTGGAGGTCACCGACAGCGGGTCCACGTCGGTGCCGCTCAGCCAGGTCACGCTGCGGTACTACTTCAGCTCCGACAGCCCCACCGCGTCCTACCGCTTCGCCTGCTCCTGGGCGGTGAAGGGCTGCGCGAACGTCACCGGGACCTTCGGCACCCTCGCCCACCCCACCGCGACCGCCGACCGCTACCTGGAGATCGGCTTCACCGCGGGCGCGGGCTCCCTCGCGCCCGGCCAGTCCACCGGCGACCTCCAACTGCGCTTCTACCGCTCGGACTGGCAGCCCCTCACCCAGTCCGACGACTACTCCTTCGACGGCACGCAGACCTCGTACGCGAACGCCCCGAAGATCACCGTGCAGCAGGACGGCGCCCTGGTCTGGGGCACCGCGCCCGACGGCAACGACCCCACGCCCCCGACCTCGCCGCCCACCTCCCCGCCCGGTGGCGGCGGCACGCCCGACGGTCCCACGCTCTTCGACGACTTCAGCTACCCGAGCAGCTCCGACCCGGCCGTCCAGCAGCACGGCTGGACCGTGAAGTCCGGGCAGGGCGGTCCCGGCGTGGCCGGGGCCACCTGGTCGCCGGCCGACCTGACCTTCGTGCCCGACAGCTCCGGCGGCGCCGGCAACACGGTGATGGACCTGAAGCTGACCACCGACGGCACGGCGGCCGGCACCCGCGAGACCGAGATCCAGACCACCGCGCAGAAGTTCAGGAACGGCACCTACGCGGCCCGGGTGAAGTTCGACGACACGCCCACCGGCGGACCGGACGGCGACCACGTCAACCAGACCTTCTTCAACTTCACCCCGCTCAAGGCGCCGATGGACCCGGACTACAGCGAGCAGGACTTCGAATACCTGCCCAACGGCGGCTGGGGCGAGACGCAGAACATCATGTACGAGACGTCCTGGGAGACGTACAACCCCGACCCCTGGAACGCGGTGAACACGCACGGCCAGCAGTACGCCAGTTACGACGGCTGGCACGACCTCCAGATCACCATCGACGACACGTACATCACCTACTTCATCGACGGTCAGGTCGTGGCCCAGCACGGCGAGCCGTATCTGCCCGAGGGCGGCCAGTTCATCGACTTCAACCACTGGCTGATCGACCTCGCCGGGCAGACCGGCTCCACCCCGCGCTCCTACGACGAGCAGGTGGACTACGTGTACTTCGTCAAGGACCAGGTGCTTACTCCGGCCCAGGTGCAGTCCGCGGTGGCGGGCCTGCGCGGGGACGGCACCGCGTTCGAGGACACGGTCCCCGCGAGCTGAGCCGGAAACGGCGGTTCCCCGCGCCCCGACCTTCGAAGGGGGGCGCGGGGAACCGCCGTGAGCCGCCGGTGTCCGCTAGGAGCAGGTCAGGGTCGGCGCCCCCCAGTCGCCGTGGTCGTTGCCGTTCCCGTCGCCGCCGTCGCCGACCTTGAGGTCGACCACCTGGGCGCCGGTGACGTCGACGTCGATCGGCACGGCCGCCTGCTTGCCGCGGAGGGTCTGGGTGGTGACCAGCGTCTTGCCGTCGGCGATCACCGAGAAGGTGACGGTGCCCCCGCCGCCGGTCTCGTCGTCGACCCCGACGTGCGCGGTGAGGCGGGTGCACTGGCCGGCGAGGTAGAGCTGCACGTCGCTCACCGCGTTGGTGCCCAGGCCCTTGGCGTAGCCGACGCCGTCGATGCTGATCGGCCGGCCGTCGCCGGCCGCCTGCTCACCGACGCTGCTGTCGCGCTCCACCGGGCCCCAGCCGTTGGTGGACGACAGGAACGGCAGGTCGCTGACGGCGTTCTGCCCGGCCGGCGGGACCGGCGGGACCGACTCGATGACCCGTTCGTCGGAGCTGGTGGCCTTGCGGCCGCGCTGGACGTAGTGCGTCGTGGTGGCGAGCACCGCGGCGGAGGCGAGAGTGCCGCTCGGCGGCTGGACCTGCCAGCTGAAGGTGGCCGACTTCCCCGGCTGGAGACGGGCCACCGTCCCGGCGCCGGCCGCCTTCGCGGTCCAGCCGTCGGGCAGGGCGAGCGAGGCGGTCAGCGCACTGGCCGCCGGCTGCCCGGCCGGCACCCGCACCGTGGACGTGGCGGTGAACGCCTGCCCGGACTTGGCGGTGTTCGGCACGTCCAGGGAGGTGGTGACCCCGGGCGCGGCGGGCATCGCGTACTTCACCGGGTTGTAGCCGGGGCTGTCGTTCTGCGCCACCTTCAGCGAGGAGGCGTAGCTGCCGTAGTCGGTCAGCGCGACCTTGCCGAGCCCGCCGGTCTTGCCGTCCAGGTTCCACACCGCGATGGCGATGGAGTTGTGGCCGTCGGGGTTCAGGATGCCGTTCGGCACCGGGAAGGTGTGCTGCGGGCCGAGGTAGTTGACGTAGTTGCCGACCTGCCAGCCGTTCACGAAGATCTCGGCCCGGTACTTGCGCGACGGGTCGTCGGTGAAGGTCAGGCCGAGTGAGGTGTCCTGGCCGTGCGGCAGGTTCAGCTTGGCGTCGGTGCGGTACCACGAGACGCCGGGCCGGGTGTCGGTGGCCGGCAGGGTGGTGTTCGCCCACTTCGCGTCCGGGTAGCCCGGCAGCGACCAGCCGGCCCGCTCGCCGTAGAGACCGCCGGTGGACAGGGTGCCGCGGACCGGGTCGATCAGGTCCTCGCCGCCCCGCACGCCCTGCAGCCGCCAGGTGACGGGGGTGAGCGGTGCGCCGATCAGGGAGGCGCTGGTCAGGCCGCGCGCGGTCTTGTTGCCGTTGGAGGAGTTGTAGTCCTCCTCATGGCCCATGTTCACCGTCAGGACGGAGATGACGTTGTCGCCGGTCGGCTTCACCGCGCCGGCCGGGAAGGTGAAGTCGGCGCTGCCGGTGGTCGAACTGCCGAGGAAGGTGCCGTTGAGCCAGGCGGAGAACGCCTGCGCCCCGCCGCCGGAGTCCGAGACCAGGTGGATGCCCGTCTCGCCGTCGCCGGCCCGGAAGCGCCCGCGGTACCAGGTGTTGCCGGTGTGGAAGCCGTAGTCGTCGGCGTAGAGCACCGGCAGCGAGTTGACGCCGGAGGAGCTGTTGGTGGTCGACTTGTCGGCCGTCTGCCAGCTGGAGTCGTCGAAGCCGGGGGCCGACTCCGGGGACTCCTCGGCGTGCTTCCAGTTGGTCAGCGCCGGGAGCTTCACCGGGGCGGCGACGGGGATCTGACCGGTCCGGCCCGCGGAGCCGGAGCCCGCGGCGGTACGGCCGTCGAGCGCGCGGCCGTTCCAGGTGACGTGGTCGGCCGAGGTGAACACCTCGATGTCCTTGTCGTCGCCGTTGTCGCCGGTCAGCGCCACCGTACGGCCGCCGTCCAGGCTGGTCGCCGTCCGCAGCAGGTGGCTGCCGCGCACCAGGACCGGTCCGGTCGCGGTGTCCTGCCGCCAGAAGGTCTCGGCGGTCGGCTTGTCGCCGACGAGCAGCAGGCTCGGGCGGGACCCGCCGCCGCTGATGCTGATCCGGATCAGGCCCTTGTGCGTGTAGTTCAGCCGCAGGTCGCCGGTGGCCGCGTCCCAGGTCGTGGCGACTTGGCCGCCGGTGCTGGTCACGGTCGGCTTCGAGGTGTACCGCAGCACGGTCTCGCCGTCGCTGCCCGCGTCCCCGTACAGCACGGAGACGTCCCGGCCGGCGATGGTCGCGGTGGTCATGATCTCGGAGGTGGAGTACTGGAGTTGCGAGTCGCCGAGCTTGTCGTTCGCCACGATGATGTGCGAGTCGCGGCCGTCGAGCGTGATCGCGGTGCCCGGCTGCTGCGGCACCACGGGGTACGTCGGCAGGACGTCGGCGGCGGTCGGCACGTCGATCGCGTCAATGGAGACGAAGTTGTCCGTGGAGCCCGTGCTGTGGGTGCCGTCCACGACGATCTTCAGGGTGTGCGCGCCGGCGGTCAGGCCGGTCTTCTGGAAGACCACCGCCTGGTTCTCGCTGCCGGAGTCGTCCACCGTGGCGACCTTGGTGCCGTCGAGGTAGACGTCGGCGTAGCCGTGGTTGTTGGTCTTCGGCCCGATCCAGCGGACCGCGGTCCCGTCGAAGGGGACGGTGACCGAGTCACCGGTGGTGTTGGAGAACGACTCGGTGTCCTTGTAGTCGCCGGTGGTGTAACTCTGGCCCGACACGTGCGACCAGCTGCCGGAGTACTGCAGCGCGGAGTCGGGGTCGTCCCAGGTGTAGCTGGTGTCGGCGACCGGCTGCGCGTTGAAGTCCAGCGCGATGTGGGTCTTGTCGGTGGCCGTGGAGGTGGAGTTCCCGTGCCGCAGCACGTGGAACTGCGTCTTGGTGTCGGGGTTCATCCGGGCGGTGTCGACCACGGCGGTGTCGTCCGGCGGCGACGCCTTGATCGGGTCGGTCTTGGTCAGTGGCGCCACCGACTGGGTGAAGTACCCGATCAGCTTGTCCTCGTCGTACTTCGGGTCGAGCTGGCGGGTCTCGCGGATCGCGGCGCCGTAGTCGTACGAGGTGTAGTTCTCCGGCTCGCCGAGCCAGCCCCAGTTGGTGCCGCCGTAGGTCATGTAGAAGCTCTGGGCGGTCGCGCCGACGGCGATGTTCTGCTTGTAGAAGACGTCGGCGAACTGGTCGTTGATCAGCTGGGCGCACTTGTCGTAGCCGGGGCCGCCCCAGGGGTCGAAGGCGCCGCCCTGGAACTCCGGGGTGTACAGCGGCTTTCCGGCCGGGTGGTCGTAGCTGAGGTCGGGGACGCCGTTCCACTGGGTGGGGTTGGAGCAGTTGAAGCCCTGCGGGTAGGAGTCCGGACCGTCCACGTCCAGAGCGCCGTCACCGGAGTTGAAGGTGCCGTTGTTGTTGCCGGTGAGCGGCACGGTGATGCCGTCGGCGCGGGCCTTGTCCTCCAGGTGCTTCATGTAGGCGCGGGCCGACGCGGAGCCGTTGTAGTACTCGTTCTCGACCTGGTACGCGATCACCGTGCCGGTGCCGTTGGTCAGCTGGTGGCGGGCGAGGATGCGGTCGATCTGGGTCAGCCACTCGTCGGAGTACTTCAGGAACTGCGGGTCGTCGGTGCGGTTCTTCTCCTCCTTGGTGGTCAGCCACCCGGGCAGACCCCCGCCGTCGACCTCCGCGTTGATGTACGGCGCCGGGCGGGCGATCACGTACAGGCCGGCCTGCTGGGCCATGTCGAGCAGCTTGTCGACGTCCCGCACCCCGGTGAAGTCGTACACGCCCTGCTTCGGCGAGTGGTAGCCCCAGTCGAAGTACAGGGAGGTGGAGTTGAACCCGGCGGCCTTCATCTTCTGGAAGATGTCCAGCCACAGGTCCGGGCTCGGCAGCCGGAAGTAGTGGAACTCGCCCGACCACAGGTACGTGCGCTTGCCGTCGACGAGGAAGGAGTAGCCGTCGAAGGTCACGGTGTGGGGCTTCGAACCGGCGTGTCCCTTGGCCGCGTTGTCCGTCGTGGCCGCGTCGGCCGTCTTCGCGGCCGCGGTGTGCGCGGCGCCTGCCGCCATGGCGGGTGCGGTGGTGCCCGCGGACAGGGCGATCGCCATCGCTGCGGCCAGACCCGCCCACCACCGCCCTCGGCGCCGCTGGGATCTGCCGGACACGCCACCGGTCGGATGACTTCGCACTGCGACCTCCACGTTCCCCGAAGGGCCAACTCCCAACAGAATCAATCGAAGTCGAACAATAGGAGCGGGTGCGGGGCCGCACAATAGGTCGGACACAGGAAGCTGTGCGACGACCTGTTCGTTTCCGTGTGTTTGTGTTCCCCCACGGGTGGAGGGTGCCCGCGCCTCCGCGGAAGGAGCCGCGGCTGTGCAGGGGCGCGGGGAACCGCGCGACCGGCAGGCCACCGGGCTTAGGCCGGTACACGACCTCCGCCGTCGCGGCGCTCACGGCCCCCGCCGACCCCGTCCGCGGATTTCCGTTATCGGCCCGCCCGGGGCACCGTCTCCTGTTGTGTAGGCGCAGCCACTTGCGACGAAGGAACGGCGGAGCGAATGCGTGCAGGCGACCGGAGCGGCCCCGACCCGGAGATGGTGACCGCGGCGCGGGCGGGCGACGAGCAGGCGCTCGACCTGCTCGTCGCGCAGTGCCTGCCGCTGGTCTACAACATCGTCGGGCGGGCCCTGGACGGCAACGACGACGTGGACGACGTGGTGCAGGAGACGCTCCTGCGGGTGGTCCGCGGCCTCGCCGACCTGCGCGACCCGGCCGCCTTCCGGTCCTGGCTGGTGGCGATCGCGGTCCGCCAGGTCCGCGACCGCGAGCAGGCCCGGAAGGCGTCCTGGCACCATCAGACCGGCCTGGACGCGGCCGAGTTGATACCGGACCCGGCCTCGGACTTCGCGTCGGTGACCATCCTGCGGCTGGGCCTGACCGACCAGCGCCGGGAGATCGCCGAGGCGACCCGCTGGCTGGACCACGACGACCGCACGCTGCTGGCGCTGTGGTGGCTGGAGGAGACCGGCGACATCGGCCGGTCCGAACTGGCCGACGCGCTCGGGCTGTCCCGGCAGCACGCGGCGGTGAAGGTCCAGCGGATGAAGGAGCAGTTGGAGACGTCGCGGACCGTGGTGCGCGCGCTCGGCGCGGTCGAAAGCTGCCCGGAGCTGGCCGAGTTGACGGCTAGCTGGGACGGGGTGCCCAGCCCGCTGTGGCGCAAGCGGTTCGCCCGGCATGTCCGCGGCTGCGACGCGTGCGGGCGGCTCGGCAAGGTGCTGCTGCCGATGGAGCGGCTGCTCAGCGGGCTGCCGCTGCTGCCCGTACCGATCTCGCTGGCGGCGCCGCACCCTGGGCCGCCGCCCGCCCCCGGGCACCTGCCGTCCGCCGCGCACCACCCGGCCCCGCCCGCTCACGCGCCGACGCCCGCACCCACACCCCGCCCGGCACGACCATCACCGCGCGGGTGCTGCGCCGCCCGTCCGATGTCGTGCTCCAGGTCCAGGACGACGGCCCC